>JBAQUQ010000141.1:0-2265 GCA_049297615.1 Burkholderiaceae bacterium | reverse complement strand
ACTCGCCGCACGCGGCGATTCGGCCGCCCGCGGCGGCGCTGCGGTCGACGCGGCCGACCGACCGCTGGCGGCTCTGGTCGAGGGCGGAGTGCCTTTCGTGGCACAGCCCTATGACGCCTGGGCCGGGGCCTTGCAGCAAACGCGCGAGCAGGTGCTGGGCACGCTGCGGCGCTGGCTGCGCCAAGGCAGCTTGCGCCGCTTCGGCGTGATCGTGCGCCACCATGAAGCGGGTTTCGCGCACAACGCGATGACGGTGTTCGACGTCCCCGACGGCCGGGTCGACGCCTGCGGCTCACTGCTGGCCGGCCAGCGCGGCGTGACCCTGGCCTACCGGCGCGAGCGCGGCGCCGGCTGGCCATACAACCTGTACTGCATGGTGCACGGCCGCGACCGCGCTGCCGTGCAGGGGGCCATCGATGAGGCGACCGCACGCTGCGCGCTGGCCGGACAGCCGCGCGCGGTGCTGTTCAGCGCGCGCCGCTTCAAGCAGGTCGGGGCCAGCTACTTCCGCAGCTCACTTGCACCGGCGTGGCATGACGCACCCTGAATTCGCCCTCGGCCTGGACGCCTGCGACGCGCGTTTGCTGACACGCCTGCACGGCGACCTGCCCCTGACCGACCATCCCTTCGCCGCGGTCGGCGCCGAGCTCGGCATCGACGAAGACGAAGTGCTGGAGCGCCTGCGCCACCTGCTCGCGCAAGGCGTGTTGACTCGCTTCGGCCCGCTGTACCAGATCGAACGTGCCGGCGGCAGCTTCGTGCTCGCCGCGCTCGAGGTGCCGCCGGAGCGCTTCGACGCGGTCGCCGCCCTGGTCAACGCCCTGCCCGAAGTCGCGCACAACTATCGGCGCGAGCACCCGTACAACATGTGGTTCGTGGTCGCCGCCGAGTCGGCCGCGATGGCCGATGCGGCATTGCTGCGCGTCGCCCAGCTCACCGGCTTGCCGGTGCATGCCTTTCCCAAGGAGCGCGAGTACTTCGTCGAACTGCGCCTGCCGATGGCGCAAGCACCCGAGCGTGGCCATGGCCTTCGATGATTTCGACCGCCGCCTGATCGCCGCCACGCAGAGCGGCCTGCCGCTCGTGCCGCGCCCCTACGAGGCGGTCGGTGCAATGCTCGGCGTGAGCGGCGAGGCGGTGCGCGAGCGCTTTGCGCAGATGCTGAGTCGCGGCTTGATCCGCCGCATCGGCGCGGTGCCGAACCACTACCGGCTCGGTTTTGTCGCCAATGGCATGACGGTGTGGGAAGTCGATGACGCCAGTGTGGACGCACTCGGCGCCCGCGTCGGTGCCTTGCCCGGCGTGAGCCATTGTTATCGGCGAGCGCGCGAATTGCCGCGCTGGCCCTACAACCTGTACGCGATGCTGCACGGCCGCTCCCGCGACGAGGTCGAGCGAGCGCGCCTCGAAGTGCGCGCCTTGCTCGGCGACGCCTGCCGCAGCGATGACGTGCTGTATTCGACCGCGATCCTGAAGAAGACCGGTCTGCGCCTGTGCGGAGATTGAACCCGTGTTTCGCATCAGCCAATTCATGCGCCTCATCGCCGACGCGCAGCGCTGCGGATCGATGGCACCGGCGCGGCGCAGCAAACCGCCGGGGCCGGTCGTGATCTGGAACCTGATCCGGCGCTGCAACCTGACGTGCAAACACTGTTATGCGCTGTCGGCCGATCACGACTACGCGGGTGAGCTGTCGACCGCTGAGGTGTTCGACGTGATGGACGACCTGCATCGCTTTCACGTTCCGGTGCTGATCCTCTCCGGCGGCGAACCGCTGTTGCGCGCTGACCTGTTCGACATCGCCGCGCGCGCCAAGGCGCTGCGCTTCTACGTCGGCCTGTCGAGCAACGGCACCTTGATCGACGCGCGATGCGCCGACCGCGTCGCCGCCGCGGGCTTCGACTACGTCGGCATCAGCCTGGACGGCCTGGCGCAGACGCACGACAAGTTCCGGCGTCTGGACGGCGCATTCGCGCGCAGCCTGGCTGCCGTGCAGTTGCTCGTCGAGCGCGGCGTCAAGGTCGGCCTGCGCTTCACGATGACGGCACTCAACGCGCACGACCTGCCCGCTGTGCTGCAACTGATGCGCGACGAGGAGGTGAAGAAGTTCTACTTCTCGCACCTGAACTACGCCGGCCGCGGCAATATCCACCGCGCCAAGGACGCACAGTTCGCGGCGACGCGCGACGCGCTGGACCTGCTGTTCGAGCGCGCCTGGCAGTCCGCTTGGCAGGGCGGCGCGCCCGGCGCCGGGCCGCCCCAAGC
>JBAQUQ010000140.1:0-2682 GCA_049297615.1 Burkholderiaceae bacterium | reverse complement strand
GCCCTGCTGTTGTGTTCGGGCCGTGCCGGCGCGGCGGCCTACCTGCCCGGCCAGTTCGACCCCGATCCGCCCACCGGCCGCACCGAGGCCGCCGAGGCACTGCCCGCCGGCAATGGCATCCGCTGGGAACTCGCACCGGTGCGCCACTCCGGCAGCGTGTCGCTCGACACCCGTTGGTTGCGCCTCGAGGACGGCACGCGCACCACGCAAGGCGTGGTCGTGAACGATATCGAATTCGCGACCTATGTCTGGCAGCCCTGGTTCATCCAGCTGCGCTCCGGACTGGGCGCGCTGGCCGCCCGGGATACCTCTCGGGCCAGTGCTGCGCCGCCCAGCAGCAGCACGAGCACGGGGCTGACCGGCCATTTCGGGATGGCGGTGTTTCCGGCCAGCCGCTTTCCCTTCGAACTGCGCGCCGACGTGAGCGACAGCCGCGTGCGCGGCGAGACGCTGGGAACCGACTACCGTTCGCACCGCTTCGGCCTGAGCCAGGCCTACCGCCCCGAAACCGGCAATGACAGCTACAGCCTGCACGCCGACTACAGCCGTCTGCAGGCGAGCGACGGCAGCCAGGACACCGTGAACGGCCTGCGCGGCACGGCACTGCGCCAGTTCGCCGAACACTCGTATGAGCTCGCCGGCCAGTTGAGCGTGAACCAGCGCACCGATACGCAGGACCGCAGCCAGGTCGCCACGCTGAGCGCTCGCCACACCTTCCACCCGGCCAGCGCCCTGCATGTGGACACCTTGGCGACCTGGAACGACTTGCAGTTGCGAAGCGGCAGCGCTGCCTTTCGCGTCGACAGCACGACCGACATCCGCCAGGTCTCGAGCTTTGCGACCTGGCGCCCGCGCGAAGGCGAATGGTTCTACTCGGCGACTTCGCCGCTGTACCTGACCGGCAATGTGCGCCTGACGGACAGCGCCACCGACAGCGGGGCGGGCGCACAGCATTTGCGCGCCGCGAACGCCTCGCTCGGGGTGAGCCAGGAGTTGACGCGCGACTGGCGGCTCGGCGGCGCGCTGTCGGCCGCCCAGGTCGAAGCGCAAGGCGCTGCCGACTCCCGATCGGCGACGGCAAACGCCACCGCGGGCTATACCCCCGAGGGACTGCCGATCGGCGCCTGGCGCTACACGCCCACATTCGGCGCGAGTCTGGGCGCCAGCCGCAGCAGCGAGGCCGACCTGCGCAGCACCCTGGGGCTCCAGGCCTCGCACGGCGTGGCGCGCGGTTTCCAGCTCGGCGGCACCGACAGCGTCTCGCTGAATGTGGCGCAGACCGTGGGCACCTTGCGCGATTCGCAGACGCAGCGATGGTCACGCGCGCTGGCCCATTCGGCCGGTGTGTTCTGGCAGGGTGTCGGCGACGGCGTGAGCCAGAGTTATGCGGGCCTGTCGGCCAGCGACTCGCGCAATTGGGCGCAGGAAAGCGGCAGCTTCCAGCTGGTCAACCTGCAGGTCAGCCGGCGCAGCCAGTGGTCCCGCCACGCGAGTTGGTCGGGCAACCTGACCGTGCAGGCGACCCGCAGCGACGCGACCCAGGTCGATCCCTTGACCGGCCAGCAACGCCAGAGCAGCTCGGGCTGGCAGCGCTTTGCGAGCGGCTCGCTGAGCCATGAGAACCAGCGTCTGTGGGACGTGCCGCGCCTGCGCCTGACGACGGTGCTGGCCGTCAACAGCCAGCAGATCGAAAGCCGTGCTTTGGGCGACATCGATGCGCCGCGCGAACGCATCACCGAATCATTGGAGAGCCGCATCGACTACGCGATCGGTCGCCTCGAAACGCGCCTGAGTGCGCGGCTCGCGCACGTCGACGGACGCAGCGTCGCGGCGATCTTCGCGCGCGTGCAGCGGCGCTACTGAGTGCGCCTGCGCCACTCCCACCGAACCCGGAGAACCCTGTGAGCATTGTCAGATTCCCCCGCCCGCCGTGGCGCGTCGCCATGCGGCTTGCGCTCGCGGCGGCTCTGTTGTGCGTCTTGCTGCCCAGCGTGGTGCAGGCCGAATACGGCGATGTCGTGATGAACAACTACTCCGACGCCGCCGGCATGCGCCCCGTGGTGTTCCCACACTGGTTCCACCGCGTGCGCTTTCGCTGCAAGGTCTGCCATGCCGACCTCGGCTTCCAGTTCAAGGCCGGCGGCAACCAGGTCAATATGCTGAAGATCATCGACGGGCAGTTCTGCGGCTCTTGCCACAACGGTGAACTCGCCTGGTCGGCCGAGAACTGCAACCTTTGCCATTCCGCCAAGCCCGGCACACCGACCCAGGTGCACGAGAGCACCCTGCAAAAATTGAGTGCGGCGGCGAGCGCCGCCTCGGCGCCGGCGCCGGCCGCCGTCAAGAAGTAGGGGGCAAGCATGCAACGCGTTTTCCTTGCTGCCTTGGTCGCCGCCGCCTTGCTGTTGGCCGCGATGGACAGCTTTGCGCAGGACAGGGCAGGTGCCAAAGCGATCTATGAACTCAGCTGCGTGGGCTGCCACGGCCCGGGCATCCTCGGCGCACCGAAATTCGGCGACGCGGCGCAATGGGCACCACGCGCCAAGGCCGGCATCGACGCCCTGGTCCGCAGTGCCACCGCCGGTACCGCCAAGGGCATGCCCCCCAAGGGCGGGCGCACCGACCTGGACTCTGCCCAGTTGCGCGCGGTGATCGAGTACATGATGAGCGGTGGCGCTGGCG
>JBAQUQ010000139.1:0-2323 GCA_049297615.1 Burkholderiaceae bacterium | reverse complement strand
GGCCTGGGCTCTGGCCGCTGGCAGCGACGCCAGCTTCGGCACGGGCATGCTCAAGTTCGCGCTGTTGATGGCCGTGGCGATCGGTGCCCATATCCTGCTCGGCCGCACGGCCAAATGGCTGGCGATCGCCGTCGCGCCCCTGGCCAGCGGCGAGGAGGAAGGCGTTCGCTATCAGCGCGACGTCTATGGGACCGCTGAACGCGAGACCATGGAAATCGTCGCCCTGGTGCTCTTCGCGGGCTTGCTGCTGGGGCTGGGCGCCAGCTGGGCGCCGAGCTGGCTGGGGGCAGTCGGCGCAGGGCTGGTGGTCGCTGCCGTGGTGCTGGACTTGATGCGCTGGGAGCGCGCCTCGGCGAGCGCGAACTTCGTCTGGTTTCAGCGCGGCCTGACGCGCAAGGTGCACCAGATCGCCATGGAAAACATCCGTGAAGTCGCCGTGCACGAAGAGGAAGCGCGCGGTTTCACCCTGCTGCACGGCGTGCGCAACCGGATCTGCCGCGTGCACCTGAAACTGCATGACAAGCACTTCGTGTCGCTGCCGCGAACCGATTCTGCGCGTGGCCTGGACGACGTGGAAACACTGGCCAACCACGTGCGCGCGCGGCTCCAGCTGCTGGGCGAGCGTGCCGGAATCGAACGCGCGGCGCGCGACTCCGACATGGCGCCGCTCGCCGCGACCCTGGCTTTGTCGCCCGAGGAGCGCGAAATGCGCCACGAACTCAAGCGCTTGAGGCGCAAGACGCGTGCCGAGCGGGCGCCCGGTGATGAGCGGCGGCGCACGCCGCAGCACGAGCCCGATCCCGACTCCTGAGGCAAGGCCCTAAGCCGAGCGCGCCGCAGGGCGCAGTTCTCGTGCGATGGCCCGGCCGGCGCGCTCGCCGTGGAAGAGCGCCTCTTCGAACACGGAATATCCCGACAAGTCGCTGTGGGCAAAGCGCAGCCGGCCGCGCGCTCGGGTCAAGGCCAGGAGCGCGACGTGGCCGTGCACGCCGGGCGCAGGGATCGCCATCGCGTGGCCGTAGCGCATCAGGTCGATGCGCGCCAGGTGCGCTCCGATGTCGGGATGCGCGCGCGCGATCTCCTGCAGCACCGATTCAGCCCACACCGACCATGGTGCGTCGAGCAGGCGCGCCCGCTGCACGCCAAGCTCCTGCGGCGCCGCGCCGCCGAGCGCCCAATAGGCCGTCAGCACGGTGGGCCCCGGGTGCGGCTTCGTGCTCTGGTGCGTCGCGTCCACATAGCCCAGCGTCGGACTGTCGAAAAGCACGTTGTCCCAGGCCGGTGCCGCACCGCCGCGATCGACCAGGGGCTCGCGCAGGTGCAGATTCGCGACCAGCCAGGGCGCGTACTGCAGCAGTGCCGCGGCCTGGGTGAGGGCCCCGGGCGGCGTCTCGACCAGGCGCGCGGCGACGAACAAGGGCAAGGCGAGCACCACGTGAGCGGCCGTCCAGGTTGCGCGCGATTGCGTGGCGGCGTTCCAGAATTCGACGCTCGCCTCATGCCGGCCATCGCGCACACGCAGCGCGACATGGCCGGTGTGCAAGCGTTCGCCCAAGGGCGCGGCAAGCCGCTGCGTGAGCCAGGCATTGCCTTGCGGCCAGGTCAACACGGCGTCGTGATCCTGAGGGAACGCACGGCCGCCCGAAGTTTCCTCAACCCCCTCGGGGGGCGGCCGTTGCAAAGCGACGGCCTGGGGGCGCCGTTGAGTCTCTGCGCTGTCCGCACCCGGCGCATGAAAGCCGTGCCGGCTGGCAAAGTAGTGCAATCCGGCCCAGGCCGAGACGAAGCCGGCGCCGGCGCCGAAGTCGTCGCGGCAGCAATAGTCGAGGTACCAGAGCAGCGCCGGCGCGGTGTAGCCCTGGGTGCCCAACCAGTTCGCGAAACTGACGCCGCCCAGCGACGCGGCGAATGTCGAGGCCCTGGCGCGCGCCGCGGGCACGCAAAACGCCTGGTCTGCACCCGCCGCTTCGACCGCGGCGTGAAAGCGCAAGTATTGGCGGCGCGTCTGCGTCCGCTGGCCCCAAGGCAGGGCATCGACAGGCGGCAGCAGGCCCTCGACCCACTGCCCGCCGATGAAGAGCCGCTCTTGCGGGCTGTGGCACAGGTGGCGTTCGTCGTAGACCGTCCTGCCGCCCTGGAGCCGGCTCAGGCCGAATTCAGCCAGCAACTGCGCCACCTCGACGGCTTGCGCGCCGGGCAGGGGCAGATAGTGCGCGCCGAGCGGGCAGGCCATGCCGCCCATGGTGTGGCCGCGGCTGTTGCCGCCCGCGCCGTCTTCGAGTTCAAAGACCTGCACGTCCTCGATGCCCTCGCGCAGCAGGGC
>JBAQUQ010000138.1:0-6769 GCA_049297615.1 Burkholderiaceae bacterium | reverse complement strand
ACGACCGCAGGCGCGCGCACCACGCGCGTCTTGCCGCTGGTGGTGATCAGGATCACGGCTTCGCCGGGAGTGAACAGCTCGCCGCCCTTGGCTTGAACCAGGGTGCGCCGCTCGCCGTTCTTCAGCTGCAGGAGCAGCTCAACCGCGTCTTCCTTCGTCGCCGCGCGTTCGATCACGTTGCCGACCACGGCGCCGACGACGGCCCCGAGCACGCCAACGATCTGGCCTTCACGCCGGCCGCCCACCGAGGAGCCCGAGATACCGCCAATCACGCCGCCGGCCACAGCGCCCCCACCGCTTTGACTGCCGTCGACAGTCACCGGCCGAACCGAGAGCACCGTCGCGTCTTGTACCTGTGACAAGCGCTGCGCGTCGCCCTTCTGAATGACATCGGGGCTGGTGGTGGTGCAGGCGGCCAGGGCCACCGCGGCAAGTGCAATGAACAGCGCTTTCATGAACGGTCCTCCAACTCGAGTGTGGGCTAGGCAAGGTCTCGCGAAGCCGTTGCGCGATGTTACGCCGCCGGGCAGGCGGCAGTTGCGCACAGTCCTGCCCCGCCTGTAAAGAAGATTATCCAGCGTGTGCTGCGTCGCACGCGGGGCTTCAGGCGTGCAGCCGGCTGTTGCGCGGCACGCTGGCGAGCAAAAATTCCATCTGGTCGGCCAGGATGCGCCGGCCACGCAGGATCATGTCCTCGTGCAGGCTGGGCACATAGGGCAGGTAAAGCAGGGACATGCGCGCTTCTTCGGGCAAGCGGTTGCCCTTGCGCCCATTGCACGGTCGGCACGCCGAGATGCAGTTCATCCAGCTGTCGACGCCGCCGCGCGAGGTGGGCACGATGTGCTCACGCGTGAGGTCGTCCAAATGCGCGTGGCAACCGCAGTAGGCACAGATCTGCCGGTCACGCGAAAACAATTTGGGGTTGCTCAGCGCCGGTGTCTGGCGCCAAGCGCGGCTGGGAATGGCGCCGCGTACGGCAATGATGGGGTGGAGTTCGATGCGCGACTGCAAGCCGGTGCGGCGTTGCGTGCCGCCGCGCAGCACATAGAAGGCATCGCCCAAGGTCCAGGCCACGCTGTCGCTGGCATAGATCAACGCTGCTTCCTTGGCCGAGATCCATGCCTGCGGGCGACCGGACATGTCGAGCTGAAGGACTTCCATGATAGGCAGAGCGTAATGCATTCGGGCTTCTGAGGACATATGCCTAAAAAAAACCGTGCCACCCCTGTCCGGGGGGTGCAGATTTCTGCAAAATAGCACGACCGTTCGATTCATTCCTTCCCGATGCCCGAATTGACCCGCCCAGCGCTTGCTCCCGACGCGGCCCCGGCGCGCACTCCGCGCGCTTCCCGTGAGGCGCGCATCTCGCGCGCTTCCCGCGACTCGCGCGCCTTGGTCAAGGGCCAGCAGACCCGCGCCGCGATCCTCGACGCCGCCCTCGGTCTGGCTGCCCACAAAGGCCTGGAGGGCCTGTCGATCGGCGCGATCGCCGAGGCCCTGGCCATGAGCAAGTCCGGCGTGTTTGCCCATTTCGGCTCGCGCGAGCAATTGCAGATTTCCGCGGTGCGCGAGTACCACAGGCGATTCGAAGACGAAGTCTTCACCCCGGCCATGCTCGAAGAGCGCGGCCTGCCGCGCCTGCGCGCGCTGTTCGGTCACTGGCTGCGGCGCGTCTCGGTGGAAATCGACTCGGGCTGCATCTACATCAGCGGCGCCGTCGAGTTCGACGACCGGCCGGGACCGGTGCGCGACGCGCTCGTGGCCATGGTGCGGGCCTGGCAGCGAGCGCTGGAGCGCGCCATTCGGCTGGCCGTCGACGCCGGCCATCTGCGCGCCGACACCGACCCGGCGCAGCTGCTGTTCGACATGCACGGCCTGATCCTCGCCGTGCATCACGACGCGCGGTTCCTGCGTTCGCCCGACGCGGTACAGCGCGCGCGTGCCGGGTTCGAAAGAATTCTCGCGTACTACACGGTTGCGCAGGCGCCTGCCGCTCCGGCGCCGCGCAAGCGCAAGACTTGACGACCACTGATTCACCCTAGGAAAGCAAGCCACCATGCCTCTGTACACGCCGCCGCTTCGCGATATGCAATTCGTCCTGCACGAACTCTTGAACGTCACCGACGAACTCAGGGCCCTGCCCAGGCACGCCGACATCGACACCGACACGATCAATGCCGTGCTCGAAGAAGCAGGAAGGTTCGCCGCCCAGGTGGTGGCGCCGCTCAATATCAGCGGCGACGCGCAGGGCTGCACATTGGACCCGGCCACACACGAAGTGCGCGCGCCCACGGGTTTCAGAGAGGCTTACGCCAGATTCGTCGAAGGCGGCTGGCCGGCCTTGTGCGCTGACCCGGCATTCGGTGGTCAAGGCCTGCCGTATGTGCTGAATCAGTGCTTCTACGAAATGCTGAATGCTGCGAACCAGGCCTGGGCGATGTACCCGGGCCTGTCGCACGGCGCCTACGAGGCATTGCACGCCCACGGTTCCGATGCGCAGAAGCAGATGTACCTGCCCAAACTGACGAGCGGCCAGTGGACCGGCACGATGTGCCTGACGGAGGCGCATTGCGGTACCGATCTGGGCCTGCTGCGCACCAAGGCCGAGCCGCAAGCCGACGGCAGCTTCAAGATCACCGGCAACAAGATCTTCATCTCGGCCGGCGAGCACGACCTGACCGAGAACATCGTGCATCTGGTGCTGGCGCGCCTGCCCGATGCACCGGCTGGGTCGAAGGGAATTTCGTTGTTCGTCGTGCCGAAGTTCCTGCCCAATGCCGACGGCAGCCTCGGCGCGCGCAACGCCGTCTATTGCGGCGGCCTCGAACACAAAATGGGCATCCACGGCAATGCCACGGCGCAGATCGTCCTCGACGCTGCGCTCGGCACCCTGGTGGGCCAGCCGAACAAGGGCCTGGCGGCGATGTTCGTGATGATGAACGCCGCGCGCCTGGGCGTGGGCATGCAGGGCCTGGGCCTGACCGAAGTTGCGTACCAGAACGCCGCAGCCTATGCCAAGGACCGAATCCAGATGCGTTCTCTGTCGGGGCCGAAAAACCCCGACAAGCCGGCCGACGCCATCATCCACCATCCCGACGTGCGAAAGATGCTGTTGACGGCGCGCGCCTATGTCGAGGCCGGGCGGGCGTTTGCGATGTGGACGACCTTGGCGATCGACAAGGAACTGGGCAGCGACGACCCCGAAGTGCGCGCCGAGTGTGCCGACATGGTGGCCCTGCTCACTCCGGTCATCAAAGCCTTTCTCACCGACAACGCCTGGATCGCCACCTCGCACTGCATGCAGGTGTTCGGCGGCCACGGCTATGTCAAGGAATGGGGTGTCGAACAGTTCGTTCGCGACTCTCGCATCAACATGATTTACGAGGGCACGAACACGGTACAGTCGCTCGACCTGTTGGGGCGCAAGGTCCTCGCCGACAACGGCAAGAAGCTGAAGAAGTTCGGCAAGCTGGTGGCCGGGTTCATCGAGGAAGAAGGTGTCAATGAGGCGATGCAGGAGTTTGTGAATCCCCTCGCGGAGCTGGGCGACAAGGTGAGCAAACTCTCCACCGAACTGGGCATGAAGGCGGCTCGGAATGCCGACGAAGTGGGCGCCGCTGCGGTGGACTACCTGCGCATTTGTGGCCATTTGGTGTTCGCCTACTTCTGGGCACGCATGGCCAAAGTGGCGCTCGCCAAACTGGACAGCGGTGACCCGTTCTACAAAGCCAAGCTCGCCACTGCGCGCTTTTACTTCGCCAAGTTGCTGCCTGAAACGGCAGGCCTGATCCGCAGCGCGCGTGCGGGATTGGCGCCGCTGATGGAAATGGACGAAGCGCTGTTTTGAACAAGGAGACTTTCAACATGCTGGAAATGATGAGAAACACAGTTGCCGCCGCGGCATGTCTGGCGTTGCACGCCGGCGCGTTCGCTCAGGCCACGCCGGTCGGGCTGTGGAAGACCATCGACGACGAGACCCAGCGGGAAAAATCCTGGGTCCGGATCGTCGAAGCGGGCGGCATACTCACCGGCAAGGTCGAGAGGATCGCCGACCCGGCCAAGCAAGATTCCAAATGCGACAAGTGCAGCGACGAGCGCAAAGACAAGCCCGTGCTGGGAATGACCTTGGTGCGCAATACCAGCCAAAACGTCGACGACAAAGAAATCTGGGACGGCGGCGACATCCTCGATCCGAACAACGGCAAGGTCTACAGGTTGCGCCTGAAGCCCCTGGACGGTGGCAAGGCCCTCGAGGTACGGGGCTACATCGGCCCATTCTTTCGCAACCAGACCTGGCTGCGCGCGGAGTGAACATGAATCGATTTCAAATACGCAAGGTCGCGGTGCTGGGCGCCGGTGTGATGGGGGCGCAGATCGCCGCCCATCTGGTCAACGTCAAAGTGCCGGTGGTGCTGTTCGATTTGGCGGCGGCCGCCAAGGACGGGGCTTCAGCCCCGTCTTCTTCCTCCAAGAATTCAATTGTTACCAAGGCCGTGGAGGGCTTGAAAAAACTCAGGCCTGCGCCTCTGGGAATTCCGCAGGACGCTGCCCTGATCGAGCAGGCGAACTACGAAGAGCATCTCGACAAGTTGCGCGAGTGCGACCTGGTGATCGAAGCCATTGCCGAGCGCATGGACTGGAAGCTCGAGCTGTACCAGCGCATCGCGCCTGCACTGGCGCCGCACGCGATCATTGCGAGCAACACGTCGGGGCTGTCGATCACGAAGCTGTCAGAGGTGCTGCCCGAGGAAATCAAACCGCGTTTCTGCGGTATTCACTTCTTCAACCCGCCGCGCTATATGCAGTTGGTCGAGCTGATAGCGGCGCCGACCACGCAAGCGCAAATCCTCGACCAGCTCGAGGCCTTCGTCACCAGCGCCTTGGGCAAGAGCGTGGTGCGGGCGTTGGATACGCCGAATTTCATCGCGAATCGTGTCGGTATCGCCGGCATGCTCGCGACGATGAAGGAGGCGCAGACCTATGGCCTGAGCTATGACGTCGTCGACGACCTGACCGGCAAGAAACTCGGCCGAGCCGGCAGCGGCACGTTTCGCACCGCCGACGTCGTGGGCCTGGACACGCTGGCGCATGTCATCAGGACACTGCAGGACAATCTGCAGGCCGACCCGTTCTACGCGAGCTTCGCCACGCCGCCGGAGCTCGCGAAGTTGATCGCCTCGGGTGCACTGGGCCAAAAGACCGGTGCGGGCTTCTACAAAAAGCTCGGCAAAGACATCTTGCGCCTGGACCCGGCCAAGGGTGACTATGTACCCGCGGGTGGCAAGGCGGAGGCCATCGTCGAGCGCATGCTCAAGAAGGCGCCGGCCGAGCGGCTGAAGCTGCTGCGCGAATCGACGCATCCCCAGGCGCAATTTCTGTGGGCGATTCTGCGCGACAGCTTCCACTACTGCGCCGTGCATCTGGCTGATATCGCGCCGACGGCGCGCGATGTCGACCAGGCGATGCGTTGGGGCTTCGCTACTTCGCAAGGTCCGTTCGAGCTCTGGCAGCAAGCCGGTTGGACACAGGTCGCGCAGTGGGTGCAGGCTGACATCGATGCCGGCAAGGCCTTGGCCAAGGCGCCGTTGCCCGCGTGGGTGTTCGACGGCCCGGTTGCGAGGCAGCAGGGCGTGCATACGCCGGAAGGTTCGTGGAGCCCCAAGCTCGGCAAGTTTGTCGCGCAGCGTTCGCTGCCTGTCTATGCTCGCCAGCTGTTCCGCGAAAACGTCGTCGGCTCGGGCGCGGCCGAACCCTTGAAGAGCGGCACGGAGGAATTCAGGAACGCCGAGATACGCGTGTGGAGTCTGGACGACGAAGTGCTGATCGCCAGCATCACCGCCAAGCTGCACCTCATCAGCCCAGAGGTCGTCGAAGGCCTGCTCAAAGCCGTGGAGACCGCCGAGGCCAAGTACAAAGGCCTGGTGATCTGGTCGCCCGACGATGTGTTCTCGGCCGGAGCGAACCTCGAATCGCTGATGCCGGTGTTCATGAAGAGCGGCGCCAAGGGCATCGCGCCCGAAGAGAAGAAGCTGCAGGACGCGATGCTGCGCATTCGCTACGCCGGGGTGCCGGTGGTGTCCGCGATCCGTGGCCTTGCGCTCGGCGGGGGCTGCGAGTTGGCGATCTATTCGGCCAAACGCGTCGCGGCGATGGAAAGCTATATGGGCCTGGTGGAAGTGGGCGTGGGCCTGATCCCGGGCGGCGGAGGCCTGGCCTACGTGGCGCGGCGCGCCGCGGAGATGGCCAGCGCCGGCAATGCGAACGCCGACATCTTCAAATTCGTCACCGACGGCTTCACCAGTGCCGCGATGGCCAAGGTGGGAACGAGCGCCATCGAATCGCGCAAGCTCGGCTACCTGCTGTGGAGCGACGTGATCGTTGCGCACAAGGACGAGTTGCTGTTCGTCGCAACGCAACAGGCCAAAGCGATGTTCGACAGCGGCTACCGTGCACCCGCCAGAGCACTGATCCCCGTGGCCGGTCGATCGGGTATCGCCACGATCAAGGTTCAGCTCGCCAACATGCGCGACGGCGCTTTCATCAGCGAGCACGACTTCCACATCTCGTCGCTGATCGCCGACGTGGTGTGCGGTGGCGAAGTCGACGCCGGTTCGCTGGTGACGGAGGAGTATTTGATGTCCTTGGAGCGCAAACACTTCTGCGGCTTGCTCGAGCACCCCAAGACGCAGGAGCGAATCATGGGCATGCTGCAAACCGGCAAGCCGGTGCGCAATTAACTGAAGCGCGATGCCACAAGGGTATGCCATTG
>JBAQUQ010000137.1:0-23908 GCA_049297615.1 Burkholderiaceae bacterium | reverse complement strand
ATGTGCACCAGCTCGTCGGCGCGGCGCATGAGCGCTTCGGCAGCCTCACCGAATTGCCGTGGGAGCTGATCGTGCAGTCCCTGGCTGCATGGCAAGCGCGGCGGCCGCGCCGGGCGAGCGGGCCATGAGCAATGGGTGGCGCGTGATGCACGACGCCTGCGGCGCCACCGGCGCACCCCGGGCGTCCGAGGCCCTGGTCCAGGCGGTGCAGACCAACTGCGACATCGCCGACGCGCGCCACGCCGGCGACTTGTCGCTGTGCATCTACCTGTTGCAGATGCGCGAGTTCTATCGCTGGGAGCGCGGCCTGGCGTTCGGCGCGGCGCTCGGGCGCGACGCCGTCGGGCCTTGGATCGCGCAGCGCGAGGCGCTATGGGCCGAGCTCGAAGCGCGGCCCTTCGTCAGCGTCAGCGTCGACGATCGGCACTTCGACGCGATGGACGCGCAGGCCGTGAATGCCGAACTGGCGCCCTTGGGGCTGGTCTACGGCGCGGGGTTGGCCGGCGCGGGGCGACCCGCTTTCTTTCTGGCCCAGCTCGAGCGCCTGGAGCGCCGCGACGACGGTCTGGTGCTGCAAACATGCGGCCGCGAGCACGCGCGCGGGCTGTTCGCGCCACCCGCTGCGCTGCTGGGCGGCAATACGATCGTGCTGCGCCGCGAAGCCTTGGCGCGCTTGTTGTGGGAACGGTTCGAGGCCTTCAGCCTGCACCGTCCCGAGAGTCCCTTCAAGGCCCTGGCGCAAGCTTGGGGGCTGCACGACACGCCAGCCTTCGTCGCTGCATTGCCTCAGCTCGTCGACGAACAATGCGAGACCCTACTGCTGCACGAACTGGGCGAATACCGTGCCGGCCAGTGGCTCGAGCCCGGCTGGGCGGCCATTCGGCTCACACTCGGGCTCGCGCTTGAAGGGCGGCGCACCGAACTGCAGCTGCGCGCGGTGCGCGACCACCTTGCCGACCTGGAAGTGACCCTGCCCACCTTGCTCGAGCGCAGGGCGGCGACGGCCCTGCATTTCTGGTTCGCCAACTACGAGGGCGTGCGCGAGCGTCTGTTTCCCTCGCTGACTCAGGCTTACACGGCGTGGCGCACCGGCGACGCTGGGCGCGCCCTGGGGCGTGCCGCCCGGGCCGGTGCAGCGCACTTCCGCGCCCTGGGCGGGCAGGTGCTGGCCCTGCATGAACAGCACGGCGGCAATGCCGCAGCGGCGATAGCGCGTTTGTTGACGGCCCCCGAGGCGGTGTGTGTGCTGGATGCATGAAGTCTCGAACTCGGGTTTGCACGCATGGCGCAAATGTCAGTAAGCGCGAATATTCGCACTCGATGAAATACCAAGGTCCAAGCAATGCTCGGATCGCACAGGCTCTGATGTCAACTAGGATAGGCGGATGAAGGAGAACTTTATGCAAACGCGTCGAGACATGCTTTCCCACTCGGCCACGGTCGCCGCCCTGCTCGCTGCGGCAGGCATGCTGCCCGGCTTGGCCCGCGCCCAGGCCGGCGGCTACAACGCAGCAGCCTTCGAGGCCAAGAACATGGCCGACGTGATGAAGGCGCTCGGTAGTTCGGCACCCACCGCGAGCAAGGACGTTGCCGTGACCGGGCCCGACATCGCCGAGAACGGCGCCGTGGTCCCGATCGGCGCAACGGTGGCCCTGCCCGGCGTCAAGCGTTTGCTGATCCTGGTGGAAAAGAACCCGGCCACGCTCGCAGCCATATTCGAACCCAGCGATGCCGTCGAGGCCAACATCTCGACGCGGGTCAAGATGGGTCAGTCGTCGAACATATTTGCCGTGGCGATGATGAACGACGGCAAGGTATTGTTCGCCCAGAAGGAAGTCAAGGTCACCTTGGGTGGTTGCGGCGGCTGAACCCGGCCGAACACGACGACCCCATCGATCAGATCGTTTCGAACAAGGAGTTCAAGATGGCAGATCCCATGCGCATTCGCGCTCAAGCCGCCGCCGACAAGGCCACGGTTCGTGTCCTGATGGCCCACGAGATGGAAACCGGGCAGCGCAAGGACGCGGCCGGCAAGCCCATTGCGGCGTGGTTCATCCAGGAGGTGAGCGCCTCGCACAACGGCAAGGCCGTGCTCAGCGCCCAATGGGGGCCGGCGATCTCGAAAAATCCATTCCTGCAATTCAACGTCAAGGGTGCGAAGGCGGGCGACAAGATCAGCGTGACGTGGGTCGACAACAAGGGCGACAAGCGCAGCGACGAAGCCACCGTTTCCTGATCGGGCAGACCATGAAGCAAACCCTCATTGCAGCGGCAGTCGTGGCACAAGTGATGGCCTGCGTGAGCGCCGGTGCCCAACCGAAATCGTCGGCCGACGCCATCGCCGAGTACCGCAAGATGCTCGAAGACGGCAACCCGGCGGAATTGTTCGAAGCCAAGGGCGAGGCCCTGTGGAAGCAAAAGCGCGGCGCCAAGAACGCCTCGCTCGAGACCTGCGACCTCGGCAAGGGCCCGGGCGTGGTGAAGGGCGCTTTCGTCGAACTGCCGCGCTATTTCGCCGACACGCAGAAGGTGCAGGACCTGGAGTCGCGCCTGGTGACGTGCATGGAAGCGCTGCAGGGACTGAGCGGCGCCGAAATCGCCAAGACGCCCTTTGGCCGCGGCGAGCAGAACAATGTGACGGCATTGGCCACCTGGGTTGCTGCCGAATCGCGCGGGATGCGTTTCAACCTGCCCCAGGGCCACGCCGAAGAGAAACGCAGCTACGAAATCGGCAAACGCGTTTTCTTCTTTCGCGGTGGCACGCATGACTTCTCCTGCGCCACGTGCCACGCCGTGGACGGCAAGCGCATCCGCCTGCAAGACCTGCCCAACCTGACGAAGAACCCGGGCGACGGCATCGGCTTTGCAGCCTGGCCGGCGTATCGGGTCAGCAATGGCCAGATGTGGGGAATGCAATTGCGCCTGAACGACTGCTATCGCCAGCAACGCTTCCCCTACCCCGGGTTCGGCTCCGAAGCGACGATCGCGGTGTCCACCTACATGGGCGTGAATGCCAAGGGTGCAGCGTCGATCGCACCTTCCATCAAACGCTAGGCCCGGCGCAACCCTGGAGAGAGCAATGACGTCCCATCTTCTTTCCCGAGCCGCGAGCGTGATGTTCAGCGCGGCGGTCGCTGCCGGCTGCGCGATGCTGCCGAGCGCGCAAGAACTCGACGCGCAAGCGCAGGCCGTGATGAAGGCCTCGTTCCGTGACCAAGGGATCGCCAAGGCCGAGCGCATCAATCAAGATCCGGCCCAGCTCGCGTGTTCGACCGACCAGCCGCTGACGCAGGCGCAGGCCAAGCGCGTTGAAGCGCAGGCGCTCGCGACGATACGCTGGCCCGCCGACGGCCAGTACGTCGGCGACTGGCGCGAAGGCGAAAAGCTCGCGCAGAACGGGCGCGGCATGACCTGGACCGACCGCAGTGCAGCGCCGAAAGACAACGGCGGCAATTGCTACAACTGCCACGAGATCGACCGGCACGAAATCTCCTTCGGCACGATCGGTCCGAGCCTGTGGAACTACGGCAAGAGCCGCGGCGTCACGCGAATCGGCGATCCTGCCACCGCGCCGGTCGTGCAATACACTTGGGGCAAGCTGTGGAACAGCAATGCCTATGCGGCGTGTTCGAACATGCCGCGTTTCGGCCACGCCAATTTGCTCGACGAAGACCAGATCCGCAACGTCATGGCGCTGCTGCTCGACCCGAAGTCGCCGGTCAATCAATAGCCCGGCGCGGTCGCCCGACTGGCTGCGTATTGATCGCCGGCACACGCGTTGCCTGCGGCCAATGATCGACAAGCGCGAATTCGTCCAGGTGCTGGGCGCGGCGTGCGCCGCCGGCATGGGCCTGGCTCGCTACGCCGACGCCGACGCCGCCACGGCGCAGCGCGGCCTGTACGACATCGCGCCGTTCGGCAACGTGTCCTTCCTGCACATGACGGACTGCCATGCGCAGCTCAGGCCGAGCTACTTTCGCGAGCCCAGCGTGAACCTGGGCTTGGGAGCGATGCGGGGGCGCCTGCCGCATCTGGTGGGCGAGTCGCTGCTCGAGGCGGCGGGCGTTCGCCCGGGCACAGCCTTGGCGCATGGCTATACCTTCCTCGACTTCGAAAAAGCCGCGCGACGCTACGGCAGGGTCGGCGGCTTTGCGCAGCTGGCCACACTCGTCAAACAACTCAAGGCAAGCCGCCCCGGCGCCCTGTTGCTCGACGGCGGCGACACCTGGCAGGGTTCGGCGACCGCCCTGTGGACCGACGCGCAAGACATGGTCGACGCGTCCAAGCTGCTCGGCGTGGACGTGATGACCGGCCATTGGGAGTTCACCTATGGCATGGCGCGCGTCAAGGAGATCGTCGACAAGGACCTCGCGGGCCGCATCGATTTCCTCGCGCAGAACGTCAAGACGGCGGACTTCGGCGATCCCGTCTTCAAGCCCTATGTGCTGCGCGAAATCAATGGCGTGCCCTGCGCCATCGTCGGCCAGGCGTTCCCCTACACACCGATCGCGAACCCGCGCTACCTGGTGGCCGACTGGAGCTTCGGCATCCAGGAGGACAACATGCAGAAGGTCGTCGACGAGGTGCGCGCCAAGGGCGCGCAGCTCGTCGTGCTGCTGTCGCACAACGGCATGGATGTCGACTTGAAGATGGCCACGCGGGTGCGCGGCATCGACGCGATCTTCGGCGGCCACACGCACGACGGCGTGCCGGTGGCGGTGCCCGTGGCCAACGGGGGAAGTACGGCCGGCGGCAAGACCCTCGTCACCAACGCCGGCAGCAACTCCAAGTTCCTCGGGCTGATGGATTTCATGGTTGCGGGCGGCAAGGTGACCGATTTCCGCTACCGGCTCTTGCCGATCTTCGCGAACCAGTTGCTGGCCGACCCGCAGATGGACGCGCTGATCGCCAAGGTGCGCCAACCCTATGAGGCCAAGCTCGCGGAAAAGCTCGCCGTGACCGACGGCTTGCTGTACCGGCGCGGCAACTTCAACGGCTCATGGGACCAGCTGATCTGCGACGCGCTGATCGACACCCAGGGCGCGGAAATCGCGTTCTCTCCGGGATTTCGCTGGGGCACCTCCCTGCTGCCCGGCGACACCATCACGCGCGAGCTGCTGATGGATCAATTGGCGATCACCTATCCCTATGCCACGCTCAGCGAGATGAGCGGTGCGACGATCAAGACCATCCTCGAGGACGTGGCCGACAACCTGTTCAACCCCGACCCGTATTACCAGCAGGGCGGCGACATGGTTCGCGTTGGAGGCCTGGCCTACACCTGCACCCCGGGCGAAAAGATGGGCGGCCGTATCAGCAATATGCGACTGAAGGGCAAGAACATCGAAGCCGACAAGCAGTACAAGGTCGCGGGTTGGGCGCCGGTGGCCGAAGCGGCGCGAACGGCGCCCGGCCTCAGGCCGGTGTGGGAACATGTCGAGGCTTGGCTGCGCTCGCAGGGCGGACGCGTCAAGCCGCGCAAGATCAATACGCCGCGGCTCGTCGGCGTCACGGGCAATCCCGGCATGGCTTGATCAACTCAGGACCAGCGGCCGCTTTCATGCCGAGCCGGCGCTGCCCATCCACCGCAAGGAGAACTTCATGCGAAGCAAATGTCCCTCCCGACTCGCCTCAGTCGCCACGCTCGCTGTCCTGACGTTGGCGATGTCCTCGCCCTGGGCCCAGGACAAGGTGGCCTACCACATCAATGACGCACCCAGCCAGGCGCTGGGCGCACTGCGCAATGCGAAGAACCACCTCGACACCGACCCGGCTGCGCAGATCACGATGGTGACGCACGCCACCGGCGTCGACTTCCTGATGCAAGACGCGAAAGACCGCAATGGCAATCCCTACGAGATCGCCGTGCAGGACCTGATGCGGCGCGGCGTCAAGTTCGAAGTGTGCGAGATCACGCTGAAGAACCGCAGCCTGAAGCGCGAGCAGTTCATCCCCGAAGCCGCGTTCACGCCCTCGGGCGTGGTGCGCCTGACGAAATTGCAGACGCAGGGCTTCGCCTACATCAAGCCCTGAGGCGCGTAAGGGCCTGGCTCCGATGCGGGAGGAGGGGGCTGGGCGCCGTCATCGAGTCAAGCCGCGCGCTCGAGCCGCCACACCTGAAGCCTGAGCGCCAGCAGGGCCCCGCTGACGATGGCGCCCAGCGCGATAAAGCTGCCCAGCGACAGCGTCGAGACGCCCGAAAGACCCTGGCCCACGGTGCAACCCAGCGCCGTGATTCCGCCCACGCCCATCAGCAAGCCGCCCGCCAGGTGGTTGACCAAATCTCGCGTGTTCGCGAACCCCTCCCAGCGGAACTCGCGCCTGGCCAGGGCCGACACTGCCGAGCCCGCCACCACGCCGGCCATGCTGACGATTCCGATCGTGAGCAGCTTGGATTTGTCGCTGAAGAACATCAACCAGTCCAGGGCATAGGCCAGCGGCGCCACCATGCTCAGCGCCTCCATGCGCCGCGAATTCGTCGCGAGGAACACTTCTTCCAGCGTGTTCGGGTCTTCCGCCAGATGGCCCAGGCGGCCCGACACCCACCACATCGCGGCAATCACGGCGCCGATGCCCAGCCCGCCCAGCCACACTTCGCGCGTGCGGCCGGCAGCCTCGCTCAGCACCCAGGCCGCCATCAGCAAAGCGAGGCCGGCACCCAACACCCAGGCCAGCGTCGGCGACGCGATCCCGGTGCTGGCCGACAAAAGCGACGGCAGGTCTTGTCCCTTGGCCAATTCGACGCTGACGCGCTCGACCGTGTTGACGCGCAGCACCGCCGTGATACCGCGTATCGTGGCGAATGCCGAGACGCCCAGCACAAGCAGCACGACCAGCGATTTCAAATTGCCGCCGCCGAGTCTGACGAGGTTCTTGCTGCCGCAGCCCGACGCGAGCACCATGCCGAAGCCGAACATGACGCCGCCGGCGAGGACCGACAGCCACGCCAGGCGCGGCCCGCCGTAGACCGTGTCCCGGGCGGCAATCCAGCCCAGGCCGACCATCACGTTGAAACCCAGCGTCGCCGCCGCGATCGCCAACGCCCACATGCGGGCACGCGTCCAATCGTTCATGATGACGATGTCGGAGACGGCGCCCATGGTGCAAAAGTGGGTGCGCTGCGCGATCGCGCCGAAAATGGCCGCCAATCCGAATGCGGCCCACAACACGCGGCTGGACAGGTCGGCGACGTCGATTTCCGTCATCGGGCGATTGTCGCCCTTGCGCCGGGGCGCTCCAGGGCCATGCTGCTGCGCACTCGCTGTGGCAAGGCGCCAGCGCTGCGACCGCGGACGAAGCGGCGAACCGAACCGACCGACACAGCGACAAATATTCGTGCTTGCGAATAGAATCGATCTGTTCGCACCGCCTCGGGCACCAGCATGAACGCGAAAAGCACCCAGGACCGGGTTTTCGATTCCGTCGCCGAGTTGTTCGGCGTGCTGGCCACGCCGATCCGGCTGAAGATCATCAGCGCCGTGTGCCAGGGCGAGAAGAACGTCTCCGAGCTGCTTGCCGAGATCGACACGACCCAGCCCAATATGTCGCAGCACCTGAGCACGCTGTACCGCAGCGGCGTGCTCGCCAAGCGCCGCGACGGCACCCAGATGTACTACCGGCTGCAAAGCGAACGCGTCGCGACCCTGTGTCGTGCCGTGTGTACCCAGGTGGCGATCGAACTCGATGGCGACGAGAGGGTCGACCCGCAGCAGCGTCTGGTGCCCTCGATGCACCGCTGACAGCGGCCCCTGATCGCTTCGACCAGCGCTGTTCATGGCCGGATGTGGCGGTCGCGGCGCGACCCGAGCACGGCGGGGCTTGATCGGCAGTCCAGCTGCGACAATCCGAACCGTCCGCCGCTGGTGCTCCCCGGCGGCAGGCTCATCCTGTTGGAGCCATGTGGAGGAGCACCATGTTGAAAAACCTGATCCGCTCCGGCATTTTCGTGATCGCTGCGACCCTCGCTGCCGGCGCTGGCTTGCCCGTTCAAGCGCAAGACCAAGCTGCAAGGAATCCACCGCTGAAGGTCGCCTTCGTCTACGTCAGCCCGATCGGCGAAGCAGGTTGGACCTACCAGCATGACCAGGGGCGCCTGGCGATGGAACGCGCTCTGGGCGATCGCGTGCTCACCACGGTCGTCGAATCCGTGCCGGAAGGGGCAGACGCCGAGCGCGTGCTGCGCGACCTGGCGGCGCAGGGCAATGGCCTGATCTTCGCCACCAGCTTCGGTTACCTCGAAGCGGCCTTGCGCGTCGCCGCCGAGTTCCCCCAGGTGCGCTTCGAACACGCCGGCGGATACCGAACCAGTGCCAACCTCAACACCTACAACGCGCGCTTTTACGAAGCGCGCTATCTCGCCGGCCTGCTCGCGGGCAAGACCAGCAAGCGCGGTATTGCCGGCTATGTGGCCGGGTTTGCGGTACCCGAAGTGGTGCAAGGCATCAATGCATTCGCGCTGGGCTTGCTTGAGGCCAATCCGAAGGCGGAACTGCGCGTGCTGTGGCTCAATACCTGGTTCGACCCGGCACGCGAGCGCGAGGCGGCGCTGACCCTGATCAGCCAGGGGGCAGACGTACTGACCAACCACAGCGGCTCGCAAGCTGTGGCGCAGGCCGCGCAGGAAAAGCGCGTCCATCTCATCGCCTACCAAAGCGACATGCGCAAACACGCGCCTGACGCCCAGCTCGCATCAGTCACCCACCATTGGGGCGGCTACTACACGGCGCGGACGCAGGCCGTGCTCGACGGAACCTGGCGCGCGATGCCCGTCTGGGCCGGCATGAAGGACGGCATGGTCCAGCTGAGTGCACTGCACACCAAGCTTGCGCCTGCGTTGCGCAATTTGATCGAGGCGCGCCGCAAGGCCATCGAGGCGGGCACGTTCACGCCCTTCAGTGCACCCCTGGTCGACAACCAGGGTCGATTGCGCCTGGACAAAGGTGCATTGGACGATGCACAGATCGCCGCGATGGACTGGTTCGTGCGAGGCGTGGTGGGCTCGGTGCCCAGGCCGTAGCACGTTTTTGCAGCGCAGCTGCGGCGCCTCTTCAGCGCCTGGCCAGGCGCGCCTTCAACTGCACCAGCAGCCCTCCGGCCTCGACCGTGTCGAGCAGGAAGTCTGGAATCGGCTGGCATCGTAGCGTCGCGTTCGGCGCTTGGGCATTGAGGCGCCTCACCCGCGCCGCGCGCGCATCGAACTCGATGGGCTCGCCGTCTTCGATCAGGCCGGCCTGCGGGCAGGTCAGCAGGAGCAGGCCCACACTGAAGGCGTTGCGGAAATAGAGCCCGGCAAACGACGGTGCAATCACCGCGGCGATTCCCAGGTGCACGAGTACCGCGGCGGCTTCTTCGCGCGATGAACCGACGCCGAAGTTATCGCCCGCGACGATCACGTCGCCGCGCTCGAGTTTGGCGGCAAAACCCGGCCGCAATGCCTGGAGACAGTGGCGTGCCGTGACCTCGATCTCGAAATTCAGGGTGGAAGCCGGCGCGAGCTGGTCGGTACCGATGTCGGCCGGCAGCTTCCAGACCCTCATCGAGGTACCCTCGTGCTTCGCGCGGTCCTTTCGAGTGGGAGTTTGCCCGCCATGGGCCACGAATGCTTGCCCTTGCGAGGCCCTTGATGGCCCGCCGCAAGGCTCATGTCGATCTCACGCCAACACATCCCGCGCATCGCAGATGAAGCCGCGCAGTGCAGAGGCCGCCACTGTGTACGGCGAGGCGAGGAAAACCCGCGTGCTCGCAGAACCCAGCTGGCCCTTGAAATTGCGCGCCGTCGACGAAACCACGCTGCTGCCCTCTGGAATGGCTTGACCGTGGCCTGCGCACGCGCCGCAGGCGCTGGGCAGAAGAGTCGCGCCGGCTTCGAGCAGGCGCCGCAGGATGCCGTCGCGTTCGGCCAGGCGCCGGTCGCGTTCGCTCGCCGGCGCGACGAGCAGCTTGACGTGCGAAGCGATGCGAAAGCCCGCGAGCACCTGCGCGGCGGCGCGCAAGTCGTCGATCTTCGCGCCGGTGCAGGCGCCGATGTAGGCCACGTCGATTCGCGTTGGCTCGAGGTCGTCGACCGGGCGCACGTTGGCCGGGCTCCCCGGAAGTGCCACATGCGGGGCCAGTGTGGAGGCGTCGAAGTGGCGAACGATGCCGGTGGCGTCTTCATCGCTGGCCCAGCGGTGGACCTCGATCGCTTGCTTGCCGGTGGCCGCGAGCCAGGCGTGGGTGGTCAGGTCGGGCGCGATCAAGCCGGTTTGCGCGCCGAGTTCGGTGCTCATATTGCACAGCGTCATGCGCTCGGACATGCTCAGCGCCGCGACCGCCTCGCCGCAGTACTCGATGGCGCCGTACTGGGCGCCGTTCAGACCGTAACGTCCCAGCATCGCCAGTGCCATGTCTTTGGCGCTCACGCCAAAGGTCAGGCGCCCGCTCCAGCGCATGAAAATCGTCTGCGGCACCTTCAACCAGATCTCGCCCGTGGCCACCACGCCCAGCATTTCGGTGGCGCCGACGCCGAACATGTAGGCGCCGAAAGCGCCGCCGGTGGGCGCGTGCGAATCGCCGCCGACGCAAAACATTCCCGGGCGGATATGCCCGTGCTGCGGTACGACGACGTGGCTGATGCCGATCGAGTCGTAGACATGCGGCAAGGCTTGCTCGGCGGCCCAATCGCGAGCGATGCGCACGATGCGGCGCGACTCGTTATCCAGCTCCGGGACATGATGGTCGATCACCAGGACGACTCTGTTCTTGTCCCACACTGTCGCGCCGACTTCCTCGAGCAGGGATGACAGGCGGCGCGGCCCGCTCGAATCATGGAATATCGCCAGGTCGACCTTGCAGGTGACGATTTCTCCCGGTGCCACCTGCTCGCGCCCGGCCGCGCGCGCGACCAGTTTTTGTGCCAATGTGCTGGGCGCGAGGTGGCCCTTGCGCTGGCTGCGGGCGGGTCGTACGACAGTGGCTTGTGAACTCATGGAGTGAGGGAGCCGCCTTGTTCACCCTGAGGAACGGGGCTCACATCGTAACGTCAACAAGGAGCGCGCTTGGTCCGGACTTAGGATCGGAGTTCGGCGCAGTCCAATGGAGGACCTCGATGCATCAGCGCTTATTCATCTGCGCGACGGCGGCGACCCTGCTCCTGGCCGGCTGCGGCGGTACGCTCTACGCCACCGTGCAGTCGGCAGATGGCGAACCGATCATGCTGCTCGGCCACGATCCGGTGGCCTACTTCACAATGGGCCAGGCGCTGCGCGGCGACCCGAAGATCAAAGTCGCGCTGCCGCATCGGACCTACTTCTTTGCCGTCGAGGAGCACCGGGCGCTGTTCAGCGCCGACCCCGCGAAGTACGAGCCCCAGTACGGCGGCTTTTGTGCGAACGGCGCGCCATTCAAGATCAAACTCGGCAGCGACCCGAGCGAATGGGAAATTCGTGACGGACGCTTGTTCATCTTCGGCGACATCGTCGGCCACTCCTTCTGGAGCCTGGACCCTGCCTTCAACGTGAAGAACGCAGACGAGGTGTGGGGCGAGATCAGGGACCTTCCCTGGCGCACCGCCACGCTGAAGGGCTGGACCAGCCGGGTGCCTTGGTACCGCACGCACAAGAGCCTGAACGACGAGTGGAATGCCAAGCACCCGGGCAAGCCGATCACGTATGACCCCGGCGGCCTGGTTGCCAACCTCCTCACCAAGTATCCGGGGTGGCGTGCCCGCGAGGGCTTCGGGCAGCCCGCCTTGGGCCTGGTCGGCACCGATCTCTGTCCCCCGGCCTGCCCGGGAACGCAGCCGCAGGCGTATGTGCCGCCTTGGCCGCGCTAGCCGAGGTCTTCGCGCCAAACGCCCTCGGACTCGAGAACGAAGTCGGCGCCGAACACCTTGCCCGGGGTCTGGAAGCCGGGCGCAAAGCTGCCGCCAAGCACCCGTTTCACGGCGGCCAGCGCGGCGCGCGTGGTCCAGACAAGGCCCGCTTCCGGGCCGTGCAGGCGTGACACCACGCTGTGCCCCTGGGCGTCGCTGACCTCGCCCCAAACGTGGGTCACCGTTGTCGCACGCAGCTCGGCGCTCGGACCCGGCTGGACGCCGCGCTGCAGCATTGCGCGCATCGATGCGAGCCTGAACAAGGGGCGCAGCGTCTTGAGCAGGGCCATCTGCCGGCGCATCGCCGGGGGCAGCGCGGCATAGACTTCGATATCAGGGATTCCGGTGCTGTGGTACGCCGTGAAGACGTCGCCCCAGGTGAAGCGAATTGCCTCGACCGGGCCCTGGCCGAAATCCACACTGCGCCGCTTGACGCCGCTCTCAGGCACCACCAGCTCGCCGCCGCGGCGCACCCGGTCACCGAAGGGGAGCAGCTCGATCATCGTGCGCTGCGTCCCCGGTGGCAGGCCCGCGCGCCCGACGCTCTGGAACGCCAGAGCGAGGCGCTTCGCGCCGGGCAGGCGGCGCGACAGGTGCACGGCCAGGCAATCGGTGGGCACCACGTCGAAGCCCACCGCAGGCAGCAGCATGACCTTGCGTGCCTTGGCCTGCGCGTCGCGCGCGGCGAGCGCCTCGAACACCGGGATTTCGCCGGTGAGGTCAAGGTAGTGCACACCGCAGCGCAGGCAGGCGTCGACCAGGGGCTTGGAGGTGAATTTGTACGGGCCCGCGCAATGCAGGACGACAGGCATGTCGCGCAAGGCGCGGTCCAGGGCGGCAGCGTCGTCCAGCGCGCAGGCGCGGAACTCCAAGCCCAGCCGCTGCGCCAGGGGCTCGAGTTTTGCAGCGTTTCGGCCGGCAAGCACCGGCCGCAACCCCTGTGCCACGGCAAGCTGCGCCGCGGCCTCGCCGACATAGCCGTTAGCGCCGTAGAGAAGGAAGTTTGTTGTCATCGCGGTGCTGCTCCGTCCATCGGCTTTGATGCCATGGCGAGTGTGCGACTTTTCAATCGCGCAGCGGGCGCAAATCCATGGGCCCGTCACGCGTCCAGCGTGGCGGCGGATGCGGTTAAGCTCGCCGGGCAACCCCAAGCCGACGCATGCAGCCCCCCAGCACAGCCCGCCTCGACGACCCGCGCCACGACCGCGAGGTGGGCGAGCGCCGCGTCACGCCGGACAGCACGCGCGACACGACGCGCATCGACGACACGCGCATCGACGCCGTGCGCCCGCTCATCACGCCGGCGCTGTTGATGGAGCGGCTGCCGGTGTCGGCGGCGACGCTGGCGCTGGTGGAGCGCTGCCGCCTGGCGATCGCCGACGTGCTGCATGGCCGCGACGAACGCCTGATCGTGATCGTCGGCCCGTGCTCGATCCATGATCGTGAACAGGCCGTCGAATACGCGCAACGACTGAAGCACGCGGCTGACAGCTTGAGCGACGACTTGCTGATCGTGATGCGCTGCTACTTCGAAAAGCCGCGCACGACGCTCGGCTGGAAGGGCTACATCAACGACCCGCACCTGGACGGCAGCTTTGCGATCAACGAAGGCCTGGAGCGCGCGCGCTCGCTGCTGCTCGAGATCGCGGCGCTGGGGCTGCCGGTGGGCACCGAGTTCCTCGACCTGCTCAGCCCGCAATTCATCTCGGACCTGATCGCCTGGGGCGCGATCGGCGCACGCACCACCGAGAGCCAGAGCCACCGCCAGCTGGCCTCGGGCTTGAGCTGCCCGGTCGGCTTCAAGAATGGGACCGAGGGCAGTGTCAAGGTCGCTGCAGATGCCATCGTCAGCGCCGCGGCGCCGCACGCCTTCATGGGCATGACGAAGATGGGCGTGGCCGCCGTGTTCGAAACCCGCGGCAATGCCGACTGCCACGTCATCCTGCGCGGCGGCAAGGCGCCCAACTACAGCGCCAACGACGTGGCTGCGAGCTGCGTTGCATTGCGCGCGGCGGGTCTGCGCGAGCAAGTGATGATCGACGTTTCGCACGGCAATGCGCAGAAGCAGCACCGGCGCCAGATCGACGTGGTCTCGGACGTGGCGCGCCAGGTCGGGGGTGGCGAGCGCCGCATCGTCGGCGTGATGATCGAGAGCCACCTCGAAGAAGGTCGGCAAGAGCTGCGCCCAGGCGTGCCGCTCCAGCGCGGCGTGTCGATCACCGATGCGTGCATCGGCTGGGCGCAGACCGAGCCGGTGCTGCGCGAGCTGGCGGCGGCGGTTGCGCTGCGGCGCGGCGCATAGTGCCACACCCGCCCACCGCGACGTGAAGGCAGTTTACGGCGATCCGATCGCGAGGGCCTGCGAGCCTGCGCCGTGTCGCGCGGCTTTTCTTGTATGCTCCGGCGGCATTCGCTTCCCACCCCTTCAAGGAGAGAACCATAGCCAGGTCAAAGCATGGGCCGAGCCAATGGCCGGCGCGCACGCTGACGCTCGGCGTCGCGCTCGTCATCGCAGGGTGTGCGGCAATGCCAGGGGGTGGCAGCGCCAGCATGAGCTTCTTCGTCACCAGCACCGGAACAGGCAAGGGTGCCGATCTGGGTGGGCTGGCCGGCGCGGACCAGATTTGCCAGCGCTTGGCCGCGGCAGCCGGCGCAGGCGGCAAGACCTGGCGTGCCTACCTGAGCACCCAGGGCAAGGACGGGGCGGACAGCGTCAACGCACGGGACCGAATCGGCAACGGGCCTTGGTACAGTGCCAAGGGTGAACTCGTCGCGCGTGACCTCGATCATTTGCACAGCGCTGCCAACAACGTGACGAGGCAGACCTCGCTGACCGAGAAGGGGCAGATGGTCGCAGGCACTGGCGATATACCGAACCGGCACGACATCCTCACCGGCTCGCGCACCGACGGAACGGCGTTCGCCCCGGGTGACCCCGACATGACATGCGGCAACTGGACGCGCAGCGGGACCGAGGGCGTTGCCGTGGTCGGCCACCATGATCGCTTGGGCCCAACGGCCGACCCCTGGTCGACATCGTGGAATTCGTCACATCAGACGCGGGGTGGGTGCAGCCAATCGGCCTTGCGCGGCATGGGCGGCGACGGCTTGTTCTACTGCTTCGCGGTGAACTGAAGGCGCGGCGTGCGGTCCAGCGCCGGGCGTCCAATGGCCAGTTCATGATGCAGCCCATGGCGTGAGTTCGGGCGACGACGCTGCCGTGTCCGGTGCTGTCTCGTTCCCACAGGGACTGCCCTCGCGCATCGATGGCGCGTGCGCCTGGCGCGGCCCTGAAATGGCGACGCGTAGCGACTGGATCGAAGTTCTGTCGAAAGCGGAACTGGATGAACTGGCCGCGGCCTGCGAACCTTGGACGCGCGACGCTGCAGACCTGACCCAGCTCACGCGCGAGCAGTTTGTGCTGCCCACGCTCGGACCTCGCTCGGCGCGCGTGTTGCAAGACCTGCTCGACGGCCGAGGCTTCGCGCTGTG
The DNA here is from genome assembly GCA_049297615.1 of Burkholderiaceae bacterium. Taxonomy (GTDB): domain Bacteria; phylum Pseudomonadota; class Gammaproteobacteria; order Burkholderiales; family Burkholderiaceae_C; genus JAEMQF01. Next base: position 8,565 of record JBAQUQ010000137.1, on the reverse strand, counting down.
GCGCGGCCTGCCGGTCGCGGATTGGGGGCGTCGCCGCAGCGCCGTCGCTTTTTACGGCCTGGGGGCGCATTTGGGCCGCGCCCTGTCGCAGAACGCCCAAGGCCATGTACTGGGCCACGTGCGCGACCTGGGCTTGTCCTCCAGCGACCCGCTGGTGCGCATCTACCAGACCAGCGAGCGCCAGACATTTCACACCGATTCGGCCGACCTGGTGGGCCTGCTGTGCCTGCAAGCTGCGCGCTCCGGCGGCTTGTCGGCCCTGGTGGCCACAGCCACGCTGTACAACGAGATGCGGGCGCGCCGGCCAGACCTGGCAGCGCTTCTGTTCGAACCTTTGGCCACGGACAGGCGCGGCGAAGGCCCTGCGGAGGCTGCGCCTTACTTCGAGATCCCGGTCTTCAACTGGCACGCAGGCCACCTGTCAGCGATCTACCAGCGCCAATACATAAGCTCGGCACAGCGCTTCGCCGGCGCGCAGCGCCTGAGCACGGCCCAGGTCGAGGCCTTGAACCTGTTCGACGCCCTGGCCGACGACCCGCAGCTGCACTTCACGATGGCCCTGGAGCCGGGTGATATGCAATTCGTGCACAACCACGCCCTGCTTCACGACCGGACCGCGTTCGAAGACTGGCCCGAGCCGGCGCGCAAACGTCACCTGCTGCGACTGTGGTTGGCACCCGTTGCGGCGCGCCCCTTGCCCGCGGTCTTCGCGCAGCGCTACGGCTGCCTCACGCCGGGCTTGCGCGGCGGAGTGCCCAGCGCGGACGGCCAGCTGCGCGCGCCGGACGATTGAGGCGGCCTCAGCCGCTCGTCGGCGCCCCGGCGTGGCCCCAGGGCCCGACAGGCTCCTGGGTCTACCTCAAGTTCCCCGTATGCCCCAGCGAATAGCGCCCGGGCTGAGGCCATACTGTCAGGCCGTGCGGTTCGCGGCCGGCCTTGATCTTGTCGACGGCGCCGTTCGAAGTGTCGATGCGGTACACCACGCCGTCGTAGCGCCCTGACAGCCACAGGTACTTGCCGTCGGCGCTGACGTTGCCCATGTCGGGGCTGCCGCCGCCGGGGATGGCCCAGGTGTGCGTGACTTTGCCGCTGGCGAAGTCGATGACAGAGACGCCACCCGGCCCGTGCGGCTTGCCATTGATCACATTGCTGCCGCGATTGGCCACGTAGAGCTGCTTGCCGTCGCGGCTCGGGTACAGGCCGTGCGCGCCGATGCCCGTGGCAATGAAGCCGACCTGGGTGAACGATTCGCCGTCCACCACATGCACGCCGTCGGCCATCATGTCGGCCACGTAAAACAGTTTGCCGTCGGGTGAGGCGCGCACGTCCTGCGGCATGCCTGGTGTGGTACAGATCTCGGCCCCCATTTGCGCCGGATCCGGCACTTTCTTGGGCTTCTTTCCCGGCTTGTCGATGATGGCCAGTGCGTCGGGCCGGTTGAAATATTGCGTCAGCCGGATCGTGCCGAGCACTTTGCCCTCGACCAGGTCGATCTTCGTCAAGGCGCCGTTGAACTCGCAGGTGAAGATCGCAAAGCGGCCGTCGATGCTGAAATCGGCGTGGTTGATGCCGGAGCACTTCGGCGTGGCGATGCTGTAGGCGAGCTTCATCGTGCGCGAATCGCGGAAGTCCAGGCGCTTGAAGCCCTCGGCGACGACGATGGCGTATCGGCCGTCAGGTGTCCAGTACATGTTGTAGGGGTCCGCGACGGGGATCGCTGCGCCGGGCTTGCCGGTGCTGGGATCCACCGGCGTCAGGCTGCCGTCGGAGCGGCCTTCGGCATTGTTCGCGACCCATAGAGTTTTCAAGTCCCATGACGGCACCACATGCTGCGGGTTGATGCCGACCTTGAAGGTGTCGACCACTTTCAGGGTCGCCGGGTCGATCACGGACACGGTATTGGCGGAGCGATTCGGAACATAGACGCGCTCCAACGCAGTCGTGACCGCAGGGCTCATGCGGCCACTCGCAGTCTCGCTGTACAGGTTGGCGGGGTCGGGAACACCGGGCATGCCGGGAACCGTGCGCACTGCGGCAGGTGCGGCAGGTGCAGCGGTCTGTGCCGCAACCCACAAGGCGGTGACGCCCAGGGCAACGAACAGGCAGGGCAGGGCTTTGGTTCGAATCTTGTGGTGCATGGAATCGGCGGGCTCGAAAGCGATGCCGAATTGTCGACGCGCTATTGCTGTCCAAGCCACTTGAGGCACCTGCGCCGCATGCGCAGTTGTTAGCACTTTTGTCAGCGACGTGGTTGCCGCGCCCGTGCCAGTGCGCTGCGAATCGCCGCGACGCTGCGTGAAACGATCAGCTCGATGCCGATTTGCCCGAGCACAGCGCTCGCGGCACGCGGGTCGCCGGCCACGCCGCTGCCGGGCTCGCCGGCAAGCGCCAGACGGTCAGCGCGCACACCGTTGGAATCAACTGCCATGAGCAACGACGTGTCGGCGCTGGCCGCATGCGTGCCGATTTGCGTGTCGCTCAGGCCCTTGTCGCGCAACGCCTGGATGTAGGGAGTTTGCGAGCTGCGGTAGTACTCAGGCACGAAATGCATGCGCGCGCTCGAGGCGGCCCATTCGCGGTTCAGCCGCAAAGCCAGGTCCTGCAGCTGCCCCTGGTAGTTGCCAGAGTCACCGATCAGCACGATGTCGCGAAAGCCGGCCTGCTGGAAGCTGCGCGCTGCGCCTTCGAGAATGCTTCGGAACGCCTCGTTGGGTACCGAAATCGTCCCCGGAAAACGCATGTGGCCGGCGGGCGGTGTGATGCGGCCTTCAGGCACGTAGGCGATCACGGGCGCGACAAGAGTCTTGCCCAGTTCGGCGGCAATGCGCCCGGCAAGAACCTTGACCCGCACATTGTGTTTGCCCAGCACCATGTGTGGCCCGTTCTGCTCGGTGCCGCCGACAGGGACGATGACGGTCGTGGCGCCAGCGCGCAGCGCGTCGCGCAGCTCGGTCCAGGTGAAATCCTCGAGGTAGACACTCGCGGGCCCGGCCTGGGCGCCGCCTGCGAGCATGCCTATGCACAGCGCAAGGCAGGAAAGCAGGACCCCGCAGCGAGGGCGGCGCTGCGGCGTCATGAGGGAGCCGCCGCTCAAACTTCGCGTCCGTCGAGCAAGCCGCGCGCTGCCAAGTTGCGCATCAGCGATCGCAGGCCGAAGCGCCACGGGGCGATCTTGTCGGAGGTGTTGACGCGATTGCACAAGGCGCCGAGCTGCGCGCTGCGGATGACCACGCGGTCGCCCACCTTGTGCGTGAAGCCCGCGCCCGGCGCGCCGCGGTCGTCGGTGGGAGCGAACAGGGTCCCGAGAAAAAGCATGAAGCCGTCGGGATACTGGTGATTCGTATTGAGGGTCTGGTCGGCTAGGTCTTGCGGGTCGCGGCTGATTCTTTTCATCGAACTGAGGCCGCGCATCACGAAGCCGTCTTCCCCCTCCACCAGCAATTCGACCTCCTGTGCCCGCACGTCATCGAGGGAGAAGGTGGCGTCGAACAGACGGATGAACGGGCCGATTGCGCACGAGGCGTTGTTGTCTTTGGCCTTGCTCAACAGCAGGGCGCTGCGCCCTTCGAAGTCGCGCAGGTTCACGTCATTGCCCAGCGCCGCGCCGACGATTCCGGCGCGACTGTTGACCGCGAGCACGACTTCGGGTTCGGGATTGTTCCACTGCGACTTCGGATGGATGCCGATCTGCGCTCCCGTGCCCACTGCCGAGAGCACCGGCGCCTTGGTGAACACTTCGGCGTCGGGCCCGATTCCCACCTCGAGGTATTGCGACCACAGCCCTTGTTCGATGAGCAGTGCCTTGAGCTTCATGGCCTGGGCCGAGCCTGGTACCACCGCCGCAAGGTCCTCGCCGATCAGAGCGCTCACGCGGGCGCGCACCGCTGCCGCTCGGGCCGGGTCGCCGCGTGTCTGTTCCTCGATGACGCGCTCGAGCATGCTGGCCGCGAAGGTCACGCCTGCCGCCTTGATGACCTGCAGATCGCAGGGGGCGAGCAGGTAAGGCCGGGCCGGGTCGGGTGTGGCCACGCTGTTGGCGAGCAATTCATCGACGCTGCCGATGCGCCGGCCGGCAGTGCCTTGCACCAGTGTGGCCGGATCTTCGCGTTCGAGCAGGCCACTGACCGTGGCGCTCAAAGAGCTCAGGTCGAACGCGCCGTCCGCGCGCAAGGCCACCAGGGCGGGGCCGGGGGGCGCGCCGGGGGGGGGGCTGGCAAGAGCCGTAGGCAGCCAGGCGCGCCCGATCAGCGTTCCGGCAAAACCGTCAACGGGGAGAAAGCTGCTTGTCTTGTCCACGGTGGCTGAACTGTAGCCCAGGCACCTAAACTCCTGTCCATGAAGCAATGCCGCTCGCGATGAAGATTGCCGTGATGGGCGCCGGCGCCGTGGGCTGCTATTTCGGCGGCATGCTGGCCCGCGCCGGTCACGCCATCACGCTGATCGGGCGGCCCCCACATGTCGATGCGGTGCATCGCAAGGGCTTGCGCATGAGTACGCTGAGCTTTGATGAGACCGTCACGGTGCAGGCGAGCACGCAAGCCCATGCCGTGCGTGGCGCACAACTCGTGCTCTTCTGCGTCAAGTCCAGCGACACCGAATCCGCCGGCGCGGCGCTTGCCCCGCACCTCGAACCCGACGCGCTGGTGCTGAGCTTGCAGAACGGCGTCGACAATTCGCGGCGCCTGCAAGACCTGCTGGGCCAGACGGTGGCGCCCGCCGTGGTCTACGTCGCCACCGAGATGGCCGGCCCCGGCCACGTGAAGCACCACGGCCGCGGTGAGTTGGTGCTGGGCCCGGCGGCGCAGCGCGAAGAGGTCCTGCGTGCCTTTGCCGCCGCGCAGGTGCCGGTGCAGATCTTCGACAACGTGACCGGCGCGCTGTGGGCCAAGCTGATCGTGAACTGCGCCTACAACGCCCTGTCGGCGATCACCCAGCTGCCCTATGGCCAACTGGTGCAGGGTGAGGGCGTGCAGGCGGTGATGCACGACCTGGTGCAGGAGTGCCTGGCCGTCGCCAACGCCCTGGGTGTGGTTGTGCCCGGCGACATGGGGCAAGCCGTGCAGAACATTGCGCATTCGATGGCAACCCAGTCCTCGTCCACCGCGCAGGACCTGGCACGGGGCCGGCAAACCGAGATCGACCACCTCAACGGCTATGTGGTGCGGCGCGGCGTGGAGTGCGGCGTTGCCACCCCCGTGAACCGAGCCATGCACAGCCTGGTCAAGCTGCTCGAGGGGCGATCGCCCACGATGGCACGAACCGAGTGAGCGCGATACTGCAGCCCTGTTCCGACCGTCGATTCGATCCCTGCCTGGAAGGAAATCCGATGTCCGAATCCGTTCCGGCCGCAAGTGCGTTGTACGCCGCCATTGACGCCGCGGCGCGTTCAGTCGAGGCCCAGGTCATCGCCTGGCGGCGCGATATTCACGAGCACCCGGAACTCGGCAACCGAGAGTTCCGAACCAGCGCCCTCGTCACTGAGCACTTGCGCAAACTCGAGTTCGACGAGGTGCGCACCGGTGTCGCGCACACCGGAGTGGTCGGTCTGCTCAAAGGCGCATTGCCCGGGCCGGTGGTGGCGCTTCGCGCCGACATGGACGCGCTGCCGGTGGCCGAAGAAGTGGACCTCGCCTTTGCCTCGAAGCAGCGCACCACCTGGAACGGCGAGCAGGTCGGGGTGATGCACGCCTGCGGCCACGATGCCCACACGGCCATCTTGATGGGGGTTGCGACCACCCTGGCGGGGCTGCGTGCAGGCCTGCGCGGCTCGGTCAAGTTCATCTTCCAACCTGCCGAAGAAATGCCCCCCGAAGGCGAAGAGGGCGGCGCGAAGATGATGGTCGAACAAGGCGCGATGGACAACCCCAGACCCCTGGCGATATTCGGCCTGCATGTGACGTCGCGGCTGCCCCTGGGGGTGATCGGCTATCGTCCCGGGCCGGCGATGGCGAGTTCCGACTCGCTCAAGATCACCGTGCAAGGGCGCCAGACGCACGGTGCGATGCCCTGGTTCGGCGTCGACCCCATCGTCACCGCCGCGCAAGTCGTGCTCGGATTGCAGACCGTGGTGAGCCGCCAAGTCGATCTGACGCGCGAGCCGGCGGTGGTGACGATCGGCAGCATCAAAGGCGGAGTGCGCGGCAATATCATCCCCGATTCAGTCGAGATGAACGGCACGATCCGCAGCTTCGACGAGGCGATGCGCGACGACATCCACGAGCGTGTTACGACCCTTGCCGAAGCGATCAGTCGCGGCTCGCGCGCCGGCTGCAAGGTATGCATCCGCAAGAACTATCCGGTGATGGCCAACGACCCGGCGCTGACACAGGTGATGCTTCCCACTCTGAGCCGCGTCGCCGGGCCGGACCGATTGCGCTTGGTGCCCAAGGTGATGGGGTCGGAAGACTTTTCGTTCTTCCAGCGCGTCTCACCCGGGCTCTTTATCTTCCTGGGCGTGGTGCCTGAAGGGGTCGACCCACTGAGCGCCGCGCCGAACCATTCGCCTCGCTTCTTCGTGGACGAAGCTTGCCTGGTTCTGGGGGTGCGGGCGCTGGCGAATCTGGCTTGCGATTTTCTGGACAGCGCGGCGCGGGCGTAGTTCGGCAGGGCTCAGCCCGTCCGCTCGTATGGCGGCCGGGCCTGAGGCCCGGCCCTTCGCTAGGCACCAACAGTCCTCAGGACTGTCGGTGTCCGAGTCTCAGCCTTCGCCAGCCGCCACTCGCCTTCCGGCGGCTGGCGCGCGGGCTCAGCGCGGCACGTCGACGTCGCCCAACACCACGCCCTCATACGCATGCAGCGCCGGCAAGCCGCCGGTGTGCATGAACAACACCCTTTGCTCGGGCCCGAGGGCGCCCGCGCGCGCCATGCCGATCAAGCCGGCCATGACCTTGCCCGTGTACACCGGGTCGAGCAATATCGCCTCGGTGCGCGCGAGCATTTGCACCGCTTCCACCATGCCGGCATTGGGCAGCGAATACTTGGGTTGCCAGAAGCCACCCACGCTCACGACCGTTTCGCGCCGTACCTTCATGTTCAGGCCGAGCAGGTCGGTAACGGCTTGAGCTTCCTGGTGCACCAGCGGCTCCTGCTCGGCAGGGTCGCGGCTCACGCCGATGCCGGTGACGGGTACGTCGATGTGGTTGCCCAAGAAGCCTGCGAGCAGCCCACCGTGCGTTCCCGAACTGCCCGAGCCGACGACGATGCAATCGAAGCGCAGGCCCTGCTCGAACCATTGCTGCTGCATCTCTTGCGCGCAGGCCACATAGCCCAGGCCGCCGATGGCGTTCGAGCCGCCGCCGGGAATGATGTAGCCCTTGCGGCCTGCAGCAGCCAGGGCATCAGCCACGTTCTGCATCGCCCCAGCCATCGCCGTTCCAGCGGGAACGACCGTGATGGCTTCCACGCCCATCAGGCGGAACATGAAATGGTTGCCCGTGCCCTGGGGTTTGTAGCTGTTCGCAACGCGCTCTTCGATGACGAAGCGGCACTTCAGTCCTTCTTTCACTGCCGCAGCAAGCGTGATGCGGCAATGGTTGGACTGTGGCGCGCCGCAGGTGACCAGAGTGTCGGCACCCTGCGCGAGCGCGTCGGCGACGAGGAACTCGAGCTTGCGTGTCTTGTTGCCACCGGGAAACAGGCCCAGCATGTCGTCGCGCTTGACCCATACTTGCGGCCCGCGCCCGCCCGGGCAGCTCGCAGCGAGTGCCGCCGAAAAGCGCGGCAGGGGTTCGATGGGAGTGGCGCCCTCGGTGTAGCGGCGGCGTGCGAAGCGTGAGAGATCCATGTTTGGGTTCCGGTGGGCGACAGGAAGGCGAATCGGGTTGGGCATGTTGCACCGCCTGGCCGATTGTGATTCAACACGCCGAACTGGCGCTGGCGCGTTGCTGCGGCCTACACTGAGGGTGGACATGCAATCCCTTCGAATCGCTGTACTCCTCGTGTGCGCCGCACCGTGCTCGGCCGCCGCGCAGGGCGCCGTGGTGCAGACCGAGCAGGTGCGCGCCGAACTGGTGGTTGATGCGCCGAACGGCCTGGCCGCAGGCCGAGTCGCGTGGCTCGGTCTGGCGCTGGCGCATCAGGCGCACTGGCATAGCTACTGGAAGAACCCCGGCGACTCCGGCATGGCGACCACATTGCGCTGGACCCTGCCGAGCGGCGCGACGGCAGGCGCAATCGATTGGCCGACCCCGCAGCGCCTGCCGGTGGGCCCGCTTGTCAACTACGGCTATGAGGGTGAGTTGCTGCTGGCCGTACCGTTGACGCTGGCGCAGGGCGCGCGCGCTACGCCGCTGGAGGTGAAACTGAATGCCCAGTGGCTGGTGTGCAAAGACGTTTGCATCCCGCAGTCGGGCGAGTTTGCGCTGCGAATCACGGCCGGCTCCAGCGACGCCGCCCTCGTTCAACACGGCGCAGCGTTTGCCCGCGCGCGCGCCACACTGCCGCGAACGCTTCCCGGCGTGACGCCGATCGCGCGCGTCGACGCGCAAGCGCTGGCACTGGACGTGCAGGGTCTGCCGCCGACATGGCAGGGCAGGGCGATCGATTTTTTTGCCGAAGACGCAGGCG
>JBAQUQ010000136.1:0-4588 GCA_049297615.1 Burkholderiaceae bacterium | reverse complement strand
TGTTCGATGACCCAGGCGTCCGCGCCCATCAGGCGCAGCAGGTCCTTGGCCCAGAAGCTGCCGGCCGCCGCCACCGGCAGGGAGAGGAGCGCGGCGAGCAGGACCGCCGGCACGGCCGAGAGCGCCGCTTCGTCGCCGCGCTGCTCACCCACGCGCCGGGCGACGATCGCCGTGACTGCCATCGCCAGCCCCATCGCCACCGAGTACAACAAGAAGAGGTAGGTCTCGGTCAGGCCCACGGTGGCCACCGCCGACGCGCCGAGCTGGGCGACGAAGAAGATGTCCACCACCGCGAAGGTCGATTCGAGCACCAGCTCCAGCATCATCGGGATGGCGAGCAGGAACACCGCGCGCTTCAACGGGATGCGCGTGTAGTCGGCGTTGGTGCCGCGCAGTGCGGCGCGCAGGTCGGCCCACAGCGTGGGCGGGGCCTCGGGCTGGGATGCCGTCGAACGCCCGGCTTCAGGGGCAGCTTGCAGCGCAGTCGGCTGCGCGTCGTTGTTGGATGCCAAGGCTTCAGTCCTTCCGTGTTCACGTCTCGATGGGATTCGCTCGGGCGTTCTGCTGCCCGAGCTGTTGGGCCAGCCGCGCCGGCGTGTTGTCGATGTCCTCCACGCCAAACATGACACGCAGCCAGCCCAGCGCGTTCACGGGAGTTCGGTGAAGAACAGGATGGCGGCTTCGATGTCGTCGACCACGATGCTCACGTGGTCCATGCGCTTGACCGTCAGGATGTGTCCCTCAGCCGCGACGCGCCGCCACGATGGCCGCCACGTCGATCTTGGTCATCGTCATCATCGCTTCGAAAGCCCGCTTGGCTTCTTCACCGCCCGCGGCCAGCGCTTCGCTCAGCACGCGCGGCGTGATCTGCCAGGACAGGCCCCAGCGGTCCTTGCACCAGCCGCAGGCGCTTGGCGCGCCGCCGTTGCCGATGATGGCGTTCCAGTAGCGGTCGGTCTCTTCCTGGTCGTCGGTGGCGATCTGGAACGAGAAGGCTTCGGTTTGCTTGAAGGCCTTGCCACCGTTCAGACCGAGGCAGGGAACGCCGGCAACGGTGAACTCCACCGTCAGCACATCACCGGCCTTGCCCGACGGGTAGTCGGCCGGGGCCCGAAAGACCGCCGTCACGCGGCTGTCGGGGAAGGTGGCGGCGTAGAAGCGGGCGGCTTCTTCGGCGTCCTTGTCGAACCAGAGGCATATCGTGTTCTTGGGCATCGTCGGTCCTTTCAGGTTGGGCATGAGGGGTGTCATTTCCGAGCCAAAGGCGCGCTGCACTGCTGCGATGCGCCTTGATGCACGACGATCGACGGTCGGTGTTCTCGACATGCTCAGCGGTGTCGCGCTGCTCCGAGAGGTCGGTCCGCAATGGCAGGATGGCTGGTATGCAACCGATCCGTACCAGGCGCGCGCACGCTCAGAGTCCGGAAACGCGATCACGACCAGAGGACCCTGCCAGTCGCCTTCCAATCCGCAGGCACGATCTGCGCCACACGTGGGTATGCGTCCGGCGAAGTCATCTTGAATCAGCCCGTCGAGTCGGCAAGGATCGTGTCCATCTATTCATAGGTGGACACGATGACAAGCGAGAAGACGGAGACGCGGCGGAGGTACAGCGCGGCAGTGAAGGCGCAGGTGGTGGCCGAATGCGCGGAGCCTGGCGCGTCGGTTGCCAAGGTGGCGATGTCGCATGGCATCAACGCCAACGTCGTGCACCGCTGGCGGCAACTGGCCCGCGAGGGCAAGTCGCCTGTTCGCGCCAAGACAGGCGAGTTCATGCCGGTGTCGTTGGCCTCACCGCCTGCGGTGGCGGCACCTGCAGACATTCGCGTCGAGCTGCACCGCGGTGCGACCGCGATGACCATCACCTGGCCGGCATGCGCGGCAGCCGACTTCGCCCTCTGGACGCGTGAGCTGCTGCGGTGATCCGCGTGGATGCGGTGTGGCTGGCCTGCGAGCCGCTGGATATGCGCGCGGGCACCGAGTCGGCATTGGCCCGCGTGGTCAATGTCTTCGGTGAGGCGCGTCCGCACCATGCCTACCTGTTTGCCAATCGACGGGGCAACCGCATGAAGGCCCTGGTGCACGATGGCATCGGTGTGTGGTTGGCCGCACGACGCTTGAACGCTGGCCGGTTCGTCTGGCCCAAGGACGGCACCACCTTGGCGCTGTCGCGGGCGCAGTTGGACGCGCTGGTGCTGGGCCTGCCGTGGCACAGCATCGGTGAGGCCGGCGTCATCCGGGTTCTGTAGCGCAGAGCAATTGGCATAACTTCCGATGTGCAGGGCAAGGTGATTGCGGCACGATCACTCTCCGTGATCGCCCCGCAGCACCTTGACCACCTTGATCCGCAGCAGATGCGCCAGGCGCTGCTGACGCTGATGGCCGAGATGGCGGCCAAGGACGAACTGCTCGAGCGCCAGACGCGGGAAGTGGCGTTCAAGCAGGCGCTGGTGGACAAGCTCACCCACGAGCTGGCGGTGCTCAAGCGGCTGAAGTTCGCCGCCACCAGCGAGAAGTTCTGTGCCGGCCTGAGCGCGGAGCAGAAGAGCTTGCTGGAGGAGACGCTCGACGCCGACATCGCCGAGGCCAGCGGCGAGATCGAGCGGGCCAGCCGCGGCGACAAGGGCAAGAAGGACAAGCAAAGCCCAAAGCGCGAGCCGCTGCCGCCGCACCTGCCGCGTCGGGATGTGCACCACGAGCCCGAGAGCACGGCCTGCGGCTGCGGCTGCCAGATGAAGCGCATCGGCCAGGACGTCTCTGAGAAGCTGGACTACGAGCCCGGCGTGTTCACAGTGGAGCGCCATGTTCGCGGCAAGTGGGCCTGCACCCGTTGCCAGAAGCTGGTGCAGGCCCCGGTGGCGCCGCACATCATCGACAAGGGCATCCCCACCGCCGGGCTGCTGGCCCAGGTGCTGGTGGCGAAGTTCCTCGATCACCTGCCGCTGTACCGCCAGGAGCGGATCTTCGAGCGCGCGGGCATGGCGATCGCACGCTCGACACTGGCACAGTGGGTCGGCGAATGCGGCGCGCAGCTGCAGCCGCTTGTAGATGCGCTGTCGGCCGAGTTGCTGCGCCACGCGGTGCTGCACGCAGACGAGACGCCGGTGGGCATGCTCAAGCCGGGCAACAAGAAGACCCACAAGGCCTACATCTGGACCTACTGCACAACCACCTTCAACCCGACGAAGGCGGTGGTGTTCAACTTCGCCGAGACGCGCAGCGGTGAGAACGTGCGCGAGTTCCTGGGTCAGAACGACCAGCAGCCCTGGAAGGGCAAGCTCGTGACCGACGGGTTCTCGGGCTACCAAGCCACCTTCGAGCGCGGCGTGACAGGTGTTGGATGTGTTGCCCACGCGCGCCGCAAGTTCCACGAGCTGTGGGCCAACCACGGCAGCAAGGTTGGCGAGCAGGCGCTGAGGTACTTCCAGGTGCTGTTCAAGATCGAAGCAGACGTCGCCAGTTGCACCACTGAGGAGCGACGACGAATACGGCAGCGCAAGTCACGACGCGTGGCTGCCGCCCTGCAAAATTGGCTGCTGCGGCAACGACGCCAGGTTCCCGACGGCTCGGCCACGGCCAAGGCGATCGATTACAGCTTGAAGCGCTGGGAAGCGCTGACGCGCTACATCGGCGACGGCGATCTGCCGATCAGCAACAACTGGGTGGAAAACCAAATCAGACCCATTGCCCTCGGAAGATCGAACTGGTTGTTCGCTGGCAGCCTGCGTGCGGGCAAGCGCGCCGCTGCGGTGATGAGCCTGGTGCACTCGGCCAGGATCAACGGGCACGATCCGTACGTGTATCTGAAGGAAATCCTCGAACGGCTGCCGACCCATCCGGCCAGCCGCATCGACGACTTGCTGCCGCACCGCTGGACGCCGACGACGACCACTGCCTGAGCCTCGTCGCATTCGTCAAGATGGGTTCGCCGGACGCATACGCAGCACCAGCACCTCGGTGCGGTGAGCGGTGGGCCGCGCCAGCGCGCACAGGCAGGTGGCTTGCGGGCGCAGGCAGCGCAGGCAGGCCGCGCGGCTGTGCCGACCCCCAGAGCCCAGTGCACGCGCCCCGCCGCAAGGCCCGACCGTCGCCTTCAGGAGAGGCTCCACCTCCATTGCCATCGCCACAGCCGCGCCTGGCTCACGCATGGCTTCGATCACGGCCTGCGAACGACGACGGAAGGCGCCGTGATTGAACCGGAACCCGTCAACTCGACAACATAGCGCGGCCTGAACGCTCGGCGGGTGACCGTTGCCGAACCGATTCGATCGAGCCTGTAGCTGCGGGATTCGCCGGTGTCAGCCTGCACCCCGAACAGCAGAAGGTCGCTGGCAGCGGTACTTCGGACTGAATACGGCTCGATCGTCGGTGCCGTGCGTTCGCTGTTCGCCTTGATGTAGTCCAGCTGCACGCAGAGACGGTTCGCTGCGGCAAACCGGATCGTCTCCAGCGATCTGCCCGCGGTGCCCCAGGCCTGAACCATCGGCGGCAAGCGCCAAACGGCGTCCATGGGCTCGCGCCCGAACGCCGTGGCCGGTATGGCCGCAAACGTTGGCGCAGCGATGACTTCGTTCAGCCACTCGAAGAC
>JBAQUQ010000135.1:0-14208 GCA_049297615.1 Burkholderiaceae bacterium | reverse complement strand
CCTTGGGTGCCGCAGGGCGGTGGTGGTGCCCCCGGGCGCAGGCCCGATTCGCGGTCGCCCCCCAAGCGTGCCGGGCACATGCGGTGTTGACGCGGCTGAGCGATGTGGACCTCGGAGGTGTCCCGCGAGCGTGGGTCGGAGAACGGGGGCACCGCCGCCGCCCTGCCGCCCTGACGCAAATCGGGGTGTGCCAATTTCATCCTAGTCCCGCCGGGCCGCCCCAAGGGCCATAAAGGGGCCCTTTCCGGCCCCTGGGGGGCAGCGCACGAAGTGAGCGTGGGGGCTGTGCATCCTAGGGCGCACTGTAAGCCCGGCCGGGATAATCGAAGGCGTGAACCTCGCAGCCGGAAAACATCAACGCATCGTCGTCGGCCTGTCGGGCGGCGTGGATTCGGCCGTCAGTGCCTGGTTGCTCAAACGATCGGGCCACGAGGTGGTGGGCGTGTTCATGAAGAACTGGGAAGATGACGACACGAACAACGCCGGCAGCAAGTACTGCACGTCGAACGCCGATTTCGTCGACGCCGCGGCGGTGGCGGACGTCTTGAACATCGACATCGAACACGTCAATTTCGCCTCCGACTACAAGGACCGCGTCTTCGCCGAGTTCCTGCGCGAATACCGCGCCGGCCGCACGCCCAACCCGGACGTGCTGTGCAATGCCGAAATCAAGTTCAAGGCCTTCCTCGACCACGCGCTGCGCCTGGGCGCGCAGAAGATCGCCACGGGCCACTATGCGCGCGTGCGTGAACGCGGCGGGCGCTTCGAACTGCTGCGCGGCCTGGACCGCACGAAAGACCAGAGCTATTTTCTGCACCGCCTGAACCAGGCGCAACTCGCCAAGACGCTGTTCCCCGTGGGCGAGTTGCCCAAGACGGAAGTGCGGCGCCTGGCGCTGGAGGCGCATCTGCCGGTCGCGGCAAAAAAAGACTCGACCGGCATCTGCTTCATCGGCGAGCGGCCGTTTCGCGAGTTTCTGGAGCGCTACCTGGCCAATCAACCGGGCCCGATCAAGGACGAGCGCGGACGCACCGTCGGCAAACATGTGGGACTGAGCTTCTACACCCTGGGCCAGCGCAAGGGCATGGGGATCGGCGGCCTGAGGCCGGCGCGATCGGCGCGCGGCGGCGGCGACCATCAGGCCTGGTTCGTCGCGCGCAAAGAGATTGCGAGCAACACCCTCGTCGTCGTGCAAGGCCACAATCACCCGATGCTGCAATCGCTACGCCTGCACGCCCTGGACGCGAGCTGGGTCGCGGGTGAGCCGCCCGCCGCGGCACATCGCAGCGCCAAGACGCGCTATCGGCAGGCCGATGCGGCGTGCGCGCTGAGCGGGCCGACGCAGGCTGAGGGCAGGCAGTTCTCGCTCGATTTCGACGAACCGCAATGGGCCGTGACGCCGGGCCAGTCGGCCGTGCTGTACGACGCCGAGGTCTGCCTGGGCGGCGGCGTGATCGAGGCGACGCAATGAGGCCGCACCGCCGCCGCGCTGCGTCGGCGCAAGCGGCCACGCCGCTGCGTCACACGGCCCAGGGCGCGCGGCTGCCCGCATCGATCGCGTAACGCTCGATCGCCTGCGCCACCACATCGTCGCCGACCGCAGCGCTTCGTGCCAGCGCTTCGAGCGCAGCGAGAACGACATGGAAGCGATCGACCTCGAAAAATCCGCGCAGCGCGACGCGCGTGTCGCTGCGGCCGAAGCCGTCGGTGCCGAGCGTGGTGTAGGACGGCACGTTCAGGTATTCGGCGATGAGTTGCGGCACGGCGCGCACATAGTCGGTCGCGGCGATCACCGGCAGCGCGCCGTCCAGGCATTCCTGAACGTGGCTCAGGCGCGGTGCTTGGCCAGGGTGCAGGCGGTTCGCGCGTTGCACCTCGCGCGCGCCGCGGGCGAGTTCGATGAAACTCGTCGCGCTCCAGACCTCGGCGTGCACGCCGAAATCTTGCTCGAGCAGGTCGGCGGCGGCGATCGCCTCGAGCAGGATCGTGCCCGCGCCGAGCAGGCGCACCTGGGCCGCCCCGCCTCGCGCTTCGCGGCAACGGTACAGGCCGCGCACGATGCCCTCTTCGAGGCCTGCCATGCCCTGCGGCATGGCGGGCTGGGCATGGTTCTGGTTCGTGACGGTGAGGTAGTAGAACTCGTCGCACTGTTCGTCGAGCAGGCGCTTCACGCCGTGCGCCATGATGATCGCGAGTTCATAGCCGAAGGCCGGGTCGTAGGCCTTGCAGTTGGAAATCGTCGACGCCACGAGCAGGCTGCTGCCGTCCTGGTGTTGCAAGCCCTCGCCCGAGAGCGTGGTGCGTCCCGAGGTCGCGCCGATCAGGAAGCCGCGCGCGCGTGAATCGGCGGCGCACAAGATCAGGTCGCCGACCCGCTGGAAGCCGAAGCACGAATAGAAGATGTAGAAAGGCAGCATCGCCACGCCATGCGTGCTGTAGCTCGTCGCCGCGGCGATCCAGCTGCTGATCGCCCCGGCCTCGGTGATGCCTTCCTCCAGGATCTGCCCGCTGCGCGACTCTTTGTAATAGAGCAGCTCGTCCTTGTCTTCGGGCTCGTAGAGCTGGCCCTGCGCGGCGTAGATCGCGACTTCGCGAAACAGGCTTTGCATGCCGAAGGTGCGCGCTTCGTCGGCGACGATGGGAACCACATGCTTGCCGATGGCCTCGTCGCGCAGCAATTGCGTGAGCTGGGCGACGAACACCATCGTCGTCGATTGTTCGCGCCCGGCCAGGCGTTCCACCAGCTTGGCCGTGGCCGCCGCGTCGCTCGCGCCCAGGCGCTTCGCCGAGGCGCTGCGCGCGGGCAGGTAGCCGCCCAGAAGCTTGCGGCGCTCGTGCAGGTAGCGCATCTCGGGGCTGTCGGCGTCGGGTCGATAGAACTCGAGCGCGCGCACGGCGTCGTCTTTGAGCGGCAGGGCAAAACGATCGCGAAACGCGAGAAGCGCCTCGTCCTCGAGCTTCTTCTGCTGGTGCGAACCCATGCGGCCCTGGCCCCAATGGCCCATGCCGTAACCCTTCTTCGTTTGCGCCAGGATCACGCTGGGCCGGCCGCGATGCGTCGTCGCCGCGTGGTAAGCCGAATAGATCTTCACCGGGTCGTGGCCGCCGCGGCGCAGCCGGTCGATGTCGTCGTCCGACAGGTGGGCGACGAGCTGCTGCAGCTCGGGATATTTGTTGAAGAAGTGCTCGCGGTTGAAACGCCCGTCGGTCGCCGCGTAGGCCTGGAACTCGCCGTCGACCGTCTCGTGCAAGCGCTTCAGCAAGACGCCGTCGAAGTCGCGCGCGAACAGCGCGTCCCAGTCGCTTCCCCACATCAGCTTGATGACGTTCCAGCCCGCGCCTGCAAACAGGCCTTCGAGTTCCTGCACGACCGAGCCATTGCCGCGTACCGGCCCGTCCAGGCGCTGCAGATTGCAGTTGACGACGAACACCAGGTTGTCCAAGCCTTCGCGCGCGGCGAGCGACAGGCCGGCGAGCGACTCCGGCTCGTCCATCTCGCCGTCGCCGACGAAGGCCCAGACTTTGCGGCCTTGTGTCTGATGAATGGCGCGGTCTTGCAGGTAGCGCATGAAGCGCGCCTGATAAATCGCCGTGATCGGCCCCAGGCCCATCGAGCCGGTGGGGAACTGCCAGAAGTCGGGCATCAACCAGGGATGGCAATACGACGACAGGCCGCCGTTCTCGGCGCCGCGGCCTGGCCCTGCATGCGCAGCGCTGGAGCGCGCGCCGAGGGTCTCTTGCCGAAAGCGCATCAGGCGCGACTCGCTCAGCCGCCCTTCGACAAAGGCCCGCGCATAGACTCCCGGCGAGGCGTGCGGCTGGAAGAACACCAGGTCGCCGCCTTGGCCGGCGCGAAAAAAGTGGTTGAAGCCGACCTCGAACAAATCGGCAATCGACGCATAGGTGGCGATATGGCCGCCCAGATCGCCGGAGAATTTGTTGCCGCGCACCACCATCGCCAGCGCGTTCCAGCGAACCATCGCCGACAGGCGCGCTTCGATCTCCAGGTTGCCGGGAAACTGCGGCTGCTGGTCCAGCGCGACGCTGTTCACATAGGGCGTGTTCAGCACCGCCGGCAGGGGCACGCGCAGGCGTCGCGCTTCGTCGAGCAAGCGCCGCAGCACATAGGTGCCGCGTTCGGTGCCGACATTTCGAACCAGGGCCTGAAATCCTTCCAGCCACTCGCGCGTTTCGGTGGGGTCGGCGTCGGCGGGAATGACACGCCAGAACGCGGCGCTGGTGGCCGCTGCGAAGGGCTCGTTTGCATTCATGGGCAGATCAATGGCCTGGTTTCATTCGGGGCGCGGGGCGCAGGCGTCGATCCCTATCATCGGACAAATGGACAAACCCTTTTCCGCCGCCAGCCAGCGCAATCGAGAACCGATTCTCGCCGTGCTGCGCGAACACTTCGCCGTGGTGCGCAGCGTGCTCGAGATCGGCAGCGGCACCGGCCAGCACGCCGTGCATTTCGCTGCGGCCCTGCCGCACCTGGTGTGGCAAAGCTCGGATGTCGCGGCCAACTTGCCCGGTGTGCGGCAGTGGCTCGCGCACGCTGCCTTGCCCAATACGCCTGAGCCGATCGTCCTGGACGTGAACGGCGCCTGGCCGGAGCTGCACGTCGACGCGGTGTTCAGCGCGAACACGCTGCACATCATGGGCTGGAGCGAAGTTCAGCGTTTCTTCGCCATGCTGCCCCAGGTGTTGAATTCGCACGGCCTGCTGACGGTGTACGGAGCGTTCAACCGCGGCGGTCGCTTCACCAGCCCGAGCAATGCGCGCTTCGACGCCGATCTGAAAAGCGCCGATCCGCGCCGCGGAATCCGCGACTTCGAGGCGGTGGACCGTCTCGCGCAAGCGGCGGGCCTGACCCTGCTCGACGACCGGGTTATGCCGGCGAACAATTGCTGCGTGACGTGGCGGCGGGGCTGAGGCGAATCCCTGGATCGATGGCGCGGCTCAAGCACCCGCCACGCCCTGCGTCGCCACGTAAAGCGAATACACCGAATGGCTCGCCGCCATGAACAGGCGATTGCGCGCCGGGCCGCCGAAACAGACGTTCGCGCAGCGCTCGGGCAGGTGAATATGCAGCAGAGGCTGGCCCTGCGGTGAGAACACGCGGACGCCGTCGAGCCCCTGACTCATTCCCCAACCGCACCACAGATTGCCCGCCACGTCGCAGCGAAAGCCGTCGGGCGTGCCACCTTGGCTGTCGACGAGCGTGCGCCTATGGCTCAGGCCGGCGCCGCCATCGACGACGTCGTAGCTCAGAATCAATCGCGGCTCGGAGCGGCTCTCCACCACGTACAAAATGCTCTCGTCGGGCGAAAAACACAGGCCGTTCGGGAAGATGATGCCGCTGGCCACCACGGTCAAGGCGCCGCTGTCGGGGTCGAGCCGATAGACATCGGTGGGCAGTTCGGGCGTCGCGGCGTGGCCTTCGTAGTGGTGCAGGATGCCGAAGGCCGGGTCGGTGAACCAGATCGAACCGTCGCTCTTGCACACGATGTCGTTGGGCGAATTCAGCGGCTTGCCTTCGAAGTGGCTGGCCAGCACGGTGATCGAGCCGTCGTATTCGGTGCGCGTGACGCGCCGCGTGCCGTGCTCGCAGGTCAAGAGGCGCCCCTGGCGGTCGCGCGTAAGGCCGTTCGCGAAATTCGACGGACTGCGATACACGCTCACCGCGTCCGTCTGCTCGTCCCAGCGAAGGGTGCGATTGTTCGGAATGTCGTTCCACAGCAGGCAGCGCGCATCGCCAAAATAGGCCGGCCCCTCGCACCAGCGCATGCCGGTCGCGAGGCGCTCGACGCTGGCGCTGGCCAGGCGCAGCTTCGCGCCTTCGGCGGCCAGCACTTCGACCGCCGGGTCGGGCAGGCGCAGCGCCGGGGTCCAGGCGGGTTCGGCCATCAGGGCGCCGGGCGGCGAACGGTTCTCAGGCGTGGCCATGGTCGCAAGGGGCCGGGCTCGGCAGGCGCCCGGCCTGAAGTGGAGGTGCTGAAGCCGAGCATAGACGACATCGCGCAGCGGGCGCCGTCAGGGCAAGGCCACGCGCATCGGGTCGTAGGGATACAACCATTCGTTGCGCGACCTGGCGATGTCGCGGTCGTGGAAAGCGCGGCGCATCGCCTCCGCTTGATCGATGTGATAGAGATCGCCCATCTCGGTGGATTCGCGCACCACGCGTGCGGTGCGCGGGGCGCGGTGGGTCTCGTAGATTTGCAGGCGGCGCTGCAACGGCGCATCGAGCTCGAGCGCGCGCGCCAGCACGGCGGCGTCTTCGATCGCCATCGCCGCGCCTTGCGCCATATAGGGCAGGGTGGCGTGCACCGCGTCGCCGAGCATCGTCACGCGCGCCGTGCTCCAGCGCATGGCGGGTTCGCGGTTGTACAGCGCCCAGCGGAAACATTCGTCGCGCTGCACCTGCTCGATCACGGCGCGCACTTGCGGGTGCCAGCCCTGGTAGTCGGCGTCGAGCTCGGCCCAGGGCCTCTTGGCGGTCCACGATTCTTCTTCGGCCTCGCGTTCGACGCAGCCGACGAAGTTGAGCAGTTCGCCGCCGCGCAGGTAATACGTCACCGCGTGGTTGCGCGGCCCGCACCAGACGGTGGAGACAATTGCCGTGCGCAAGGGCGGCGCGATGCGCTGCGTCGGCACGGTGCAGCGCCACGCCACCTGGCCGGTGAAGACGGGTTGGTCCTCGCCTAGCACATGCCGGCGAACCACCGACTTGATGCCGTCGGCGCCGATCACGAGTTCGGCGTGCGCGCTCGGCAGAGCGTCGAAAAACACGCTGACCGCCTCACCCGCTTCGGCGACACGCTCGGCGCGCGCCGAGAGCTGCACCGCGGCTGAGTCGATCCGGCGCACCGCGTCGAGCAACGCAAGATGCAGGTCGTGGCGATGCAACTGGAAATAGGGCGCGCCGTGCTGGCGCTCGTGCAGCTCGCCCAGCGGCACCCGGTGCAGCAACTCGCCGCTGTCGAAGCGGCGGAATTCGAAGGCCTGCGGCCGCACCGCGCTCGGTTCGACGCCGGCGCGCAGGCCCAGGGCGTCGAGCACCTTCACGGCATTGGCGCTCATCTGAACGCCCGCGCCGATCTCGCCGAGTTGCGGCGCCTGCTCGAAGACGCGAACCCGGTGGCCGCGCTGCAGCAGCAACGCAGCCGCCGCCAGGCCGCCGATGCCCGCACCGATGACGATGATGTCCACGTGCTATGCAGTCGAGCGTCGAATCAAAGGCACGGCGCGTCGAGCTGCCTCGGACTTCAATTGGCCGTGATTCCCTGCTGCTGGATCACCTGGGCCCAGCGCGCCGCGTCTTTTTCGATCAAGGCGCGAAACGCCTCGGGGCTGCTGTGCGCGGGCGACATGCCCTGCGTCTCGAACGCGGCGCGCACGTCGGGCAGGGCGAGGATCGTCTTCAACTCTTCGTTCAGGCGCTCGATGAAGGGCCTGGGAGTTCCCTTGGGCGCGAGCACGCCGAACCACATCTCGACGTCCAGATCGCCCAGGCCGAGCGAGCGCAGCGGCGGCACGCCGGGCAGAAGCGGATGTGCGCTCTCGCTGCTGATCGCCAGGGCGGTCAGGCTGCCCGCCTTGATGTGCTGCAGCGCGACGTGGATCGGCAGGAACATCAGGTCGATCTGGCCGCCGAGCAGATCCGTCACGGCCGGTCCGGTGCCGCGGTAGGGAATGTGCGTCATGAAAATCTTGGCCTGGTTCTTCACGAGTTCCATCGCCAGATGGTGCGGCGTTCCGTTGCCCGGCGAGCCGTAGTTCAGCGCGCCCGGCTTGGCCTTGGCACGCGCCACCAGTTCCTGCGCCGTGCGCACGCCCAACTTCGGATGAACGACCAGCACCAACTGCCCCCAACTCGTGAGCGTGACCGGGTCGAGGTCTTTCACGGGGTCGAACGTGAGCCCAGTGAAGAGCGCCCGGCTCATCACCAGGGTGTTGACGGTGACGAGCAGGGTCGATCCATCGGCGGGGGCGCGAACCGCGGCTTCGGTGCCGAGGTTGCCCGAAGCGCCGGTGCGGTTTTCGATGATCACCGGCCGGCCGAGCCGCTCGGACAGCTTCGGCCCGATCTGGCGCGCGATCAGGTCGATGCCGGTGCCGGGGGTGAAGGGCACAATCAGCTTGAGCGGCGCGTTCGAAGCCGGCTGGGCGAAGACCAAACTCGCTGCGACGGCCGCAAGCGCCGGCACAACGAAGCGCCACGCGCCGAGCGCAGATTGGAAGGAAATGGTCATGGCTGGGGTTCCCCTGTTGGACGGCTGACGGGCTGCGCAAATTAACACAAGCGGCCGGCCGTCGCGCTGACGACGGTATTTCGGCGGTTGATTTCGTTTAGCTGGAACTACTGCGAATGGTCGACACGGTATAGCTATTGCCGAGGGAAGTAGGACAAAGCGGCGATCGAGATGTACCCATCGACCAGGGAGCCCCGACAACAGGCGCCGCCAAGATGGCCGGAGTGACGTAGTGCTCTCTGCGCTGTATATTGACCGTATTCAATTCAACATCAAAGGAGGGTTTCGTGGCACTTCAGATCGCCAACCCCGCCGTCGTGAGCAAGGTCGAGCGCCTGGCAAAGCGCACTGGGCTGAGCAAGACAGCCGTCGTTGAACGTGCCGTGGATCGGCTGATCAGCGAGACCGCCAATTCCTCGAACCAAACGGCGCGACTGGCGGCATTGCTCGCGCAGCTCGACCGCATCCCTGATCGAACGGATGCATCGGATCCGGTGCAGTGGGACGATCACGGCTTGCCGAAATGATCGTCGCCGACACATCCGCCATCGTTGCGATCGCGTTTGCAGAACCTGAACGCGAAGCCTTCGTGCAAGCGCTTCAGAGCGCCGACCGTGTCTTGATCAGCACCGTGTCGGTGGTCGAGGCGCGCATGGTGGTGCATGGCCGGCGTGGGCAGCGTGCGGTGGTGTTGGTGGATGACGTGCTTCGATTGCCGCTGTTCGAGCTGGTCCCTCCCGGGCCGGCAGAGATGGATGCTGCCTACGCTGCTTTCGTAGCCTTCGGTAAAGGCAGCGGGCACGCGGCAGCGTTGAACTTCGGTGACGTATTCAGCTACGCACTGGCAAAGGTGCGAGGCCTGCCGCTACTTTACAAGGGCGGCGACTTTTCAGAGACCGACATTGCCAGTGCCATGACCGCCTGAACGCGGCGACCGACGGAGCGCGGCGGCGTCGATTCCCTGAGGCCGGGCTCGCTCGCGTGCAACGCGGTTAGACTGAATCCATGCTCGCCTCCACCGCCCTTTCGCATCTCACCGTCCTGGACCTGACGCGCGTGCGCGCCGGACCGACGGCGGTGCGTCAGCTCGCCGACTGGGGCGCGCAGGTGATCAAGATCGAAATGCCCGCCGGCATGGACGAAGGCGACGGCGTGGGCGGGCCGCGCGAAGACAGCGACTTCCAGAACGTGCACCGCAACAAGCGCGGCATGACGCTCAACCTCAAGGCGAGCGAAGGCGTGGCGATCTTGAAGCAGCTCGCGGCGCGCGCCGACGTGCTGGTCGAGAACTACCGCCCCGACGTCAAGGAGCGGCTCGGCATCGGCTACGAGGCCCTGGCCGCGATCAACCCGCGCCTGGTCTACGCGAGCATCTCGGGCTACGGCCAGGACGGGCCGTATCGCCTGCGCCCGGGCTTCGACCAGATCGCGCAGGGCATGGGCGGGCTGATGTCGATCACCGGCCTGCCGGGGCAAGGCCCGGTGCGCGTGGGCATTCCGATCGCCGACCTGTGTGCCGGGATCTTCTGCGCTTACGGCATCACGGTGGCCCTGATCGAGCGCGAAAAGTCAGGCAAGGGCCAATGGGTCAAATCGTCCCTGCTCGAGGCGCAACTGTTCATGCTCGATTTCCAGGCAGCGCGCTGGTTGATGAAAGGCGAGGTGCCGCAACAGGCGGGCAACAACCACCCTACGTCGATTCCCACGGGCGTGTACAAAACGCGCGACGGCTATATCAACCTCGCGGTTTCCGGCCACCGGATCTGGGTTCGCTTTTGCGAGGCGATCGGCGCGCCGGAGCTGCTGGCACACCCCGACTACGCGAACGCGGCGCAGCGATCGGCGAACCGCGACGCGCTGCACGCCGAGCTCGAGCAGCACATGCAGGCGCGCGACACCGCGGCTTGGGTCGAATTGCTCAACCAGGCCGGCGTGCCCAGCGGTCCGATCTATTCGATCGATCAGGCTTTCGCCGACCCTCAGGTGCAGCATCTGGGAATCGTCGACAAGCTCGGCGACGTCGCCTACCTCGGGCAAGCAGTGAGCTTGAGCCGCACGCCGAGCCACGTGGTGGCGCATCCGCCGGCACAAGGCGAGCACACCGCCGCAGTGCTGGGCGAGCTCGGGTTCAGCGCTGTGGACATCGAACAACTGAAGAGTCGGGGAATCGTCTAGACGAGGCCCGACGCGGCACTGACGGGGGAGCAGCCATGCCAAGCGACAAGATGATCTCGAAGAAGGACAAGGGTGTGGGCTGGATGATCCTGAACAACCCCGAACGCCACAACGCGATCTCGCTCGAAATGTGGGACGCGGCGCTGGAAATCATGGCCGACTTTTCCGCCGACGCTGAAGTGCGCGTGATGGTCGTGACCGGCGCGGGCGGCAAGGCCTTTGCCTCGGGCGCGGATATCTCCAAGTTCAAGGACGAGCGCCAGGAGGCGCTCGCCGTCGAGCACTACCAGGCGACGACGCAAAAGGCCTACGCCGCGATTCAGGCCATGCGCATCCCGACGATCGCAATGATCCGCGGCTACTGCATCGGCGGCGGCACCGCGGTGGCGGTGTGCTGCGACCTGCGCGTCTGCACCGAGAACGCCAGGTTCGGCATTCCGGCGGCCAAGCTCGGCCTGGGCTACGGCCTGCAGCGCGCGCTGCCCCTGGTCGACCTGGTCGGCCCGGCTTTCGCCAAGGAAATGTTCTTCACCGGCCGGAATTTCGACGCGCGCGAGGCCGAACGCATGGGTCTGGTGAACCGCGTCGTGGCCGACGATCAATTGGAGGCCACGGTGCAGGAGATGGCAGCGGCCATCGCCGAGAACGCGCCGCTGACGCTGCGCTGCGCCAAGCTGGTGGTGGGCGAAGCGCTGAAGGACGCCGCTGAGCGCGACGTCGCCGCCACCGAGCGCGCCGTGCAGGCCTGCTTCAACAGCGCCGACTACAAAGAGGGCCAGGCGGCGTTCATGGAAAAGCGCAAGCCGCGCTTCACCGGCGCCTGAGCATTGCTGCCCTCACTGCAAGCCTCGGGTCGCGCCGCCCATTGTGGCGGGTGGCGGCGACCGCTGGCGTCGCCATCCTGAGCCGCCGGCAGCGCCCGTGCTGAGGGCCGACATGCCCGACAGCGGCGCTACCTGGAAACCGAGATCGCTGCGATTGCCGCTGAGCTCGATCACGCTCAGGTCGCCGCCGGGCGCGAGCACCGGGAAAGCGCCGCAGGGTTCGCCGCGCTGACACACCACGTCATCGTTGTCGAGGTCGCCGCCGGCGATGATCGAGACCCGCGGCAAGGTGTAGCCGCTCGAACTCCAGGTGTACTGTCCGCCGGCGCGCTGCGCCACCACGGTGGTGACCACGGCTTGCGTGTCGGGGTTGACGAGCAATACATAGATCGGCCCATAGTCGGCGGTCGAAGTCGTCGCGCCGCCAGCCGGTTGGGTGACGCTGAGCTGGACGGTCAGCGTGCGCGCCGGTGCCAGGGTCACGGTGAGCTTGGGGAAGATGCTGCCCGGTGCGAGCGCCGCCCGGTTCACGTTCACGGTGCGGCGGCCGAGCCCGGTCGTGGCGTTGAACGGAGTGCCAGGGGTCACCGTCACGGCAGCGTTGTCGCTGACCACCGAAACCACGGTCTCGGTGTTGTTGGTGGCATTCGCCTCCAGGTCGAGCGCGGCACTGGTTTGGAAGCTGCCGAAGTCGATGCTCGACGGCGTCGCGACCACTTGCCCCGCCGGCGGCAGGGTCGGGTTGCCAGCAGCCTGCAATGCGGCGTCGACGGCCTTGCGCGCATTGATCAGGCCAAAGCCGAAGTCGATGTCGCGGCCCGCCGCGCCGAGATCGTCGGTGAGTGAGCCCGCTGCCAGCAGGGTGTCGACCTGGTTCACCGTGAGGTTGGGGTTGACGTAGCGCATCAGGGCCATCACGCCGGCCACATGGGGCGCAGCCATCGACGTGCCCTGCATGCCGCCGAACGCCGCTTGGCGCACGCCGTTCGCGTCGAACGCGGCGAGGTCGCTGTAGACCTCGTCGGGGACGCCGGTGCCCGTGGTCGATTGACCCGAGTCGCCGCCCGGCGCCGCGACGGCGATCTGTGCGCCGGTGTTGGAGTAGGGCGTGATCCCCTTGCGCGCGTCGAGCGCACTCACCGCGATCGCTCCGCTGCAATTCGCCGGTGTTCCCACGGCGGCGCGTGACGTGGGGTTATGGCCCGAGTTGCCGGCAGCGACGACGACGATGACGCCGGCGGCACGCACTTGGGCGATCGCATCCAGGTAGGCGGAGTCGCAGGCGCGGTCGCTGCCCAGGCTCATATTGATCACGTCGGCGCGGCGCGCGGGCAGCGTTCCCGAGTTGTTGGCCAGGCGCGCCGCATAAAGCATCGCATTGATGGTGTCGACCTGGGCCGCGCCGCCCTTGGGCGGGAAGACGCGCAGCGGCAGGATCAAGGCCATCGGCGCGGTGCCGGCGCCACCGACGCCGTCGAAGGTGGCGGCACCCACGGTGCCGGCCACATGGGTGCCGTGGAAGACCGGCTGGTCGGCGCGCGTTGCCGTGTTGTCGCCCGAGGCCAGGTTGCCGTCGCCCGCCGTCGTGGTGCTGATGAAGGCGCGGCCGTTCGAGAAGAGCTGCCCGATGAAGTCCGGATGGTTGAGCACGACGCCGTCGTCGATCACCGCGACCAGGGGGCGCTGCGCGGGCTGCGATGACAGTGCCGTGATGCGGCTCATCGCCGAAGGCAGGTTGATCTGCTCATAGTGCCAGCGCTGCAAGGGATACTTGAGGTCGTTCGGCGGAAACGTGCCCACCAGGGCGGTGCGCTCGTCGATCCAGTTCGGCTGCACATACTCGAAGGCGCCGGTGGCTTGCAGGCGCTTCGCGTATTTCAGAAGTTCGATGCGCTGCAAAAGCGGGTCGGGCAGCGCGTTTTGCGCTTGCGCCCCAAGGGCCGGCAGGGCGGCTGTCTTGCCTGCGCCCGTTGCGCTGAGCGCAAGCAGTCCCGCGGCACGTTCGGCAGCGCCGCTGGCGAGATGCAGAAGATGTGGTACCGGCGTCGCGACGGAGTCGGTGGCGAGATTTGCTCCGCTCACACCTGCCGATTTCAAACGCGCCGCGACGAGCGGGGCTTGTGCCGCGTCGATGCGGCGCGCCTTGGCGAGCAATTGGTCGGGGACGGCTCGGGCGCTGTTGGCCGACACGGCGCAATTGCCTGCACTGCCCGGCGCGCCGATGTGTAGGTTGTAGATCGATGCATTGCTGAACGCGTTGACGACGATAAAGTAGCTGGTGCTGACGGTGACCCGCACACATTCGAAGCGCGTGTTAACGCCGTCCGATGTGCCGGTGTGAAGGGTGTCGGTTGATATGACGTGCAGATCGACATCGCTCTGTGCTGGGTCCGCCGCGAACTCGAGTTCGACCACCTGGCCGGCGACCAGGTCGACTTTGAACCAGTCTTCACTGTCGCCCAGCGTGCGGTTGTTGCCGACGGGGCCCGTGCCCGGTTTATTCACGGTGCCCACGAGCAGCACCGGCGAAACGATCGTCTGCGCGTTGCCTGGGTCGTTGTTCGCCTTGTAGCCGCCCTGGGCGAGCTGAATCACGTCATTGCTGTCCGAGTCGACCGCCGCGGTGGGCGCGATTGAGATCGACCCCGACAAGCTGACGCCCGTGGCGGGCGCGGGCGCTGTGCCACCCCCACCACCGCCGCCGCAGGAAGCCAAGATGAGCCATGAGCAAGCCAGCGGCAGCCAGCGGCGGGTGATTCGGGTCATGCGGGGGATGCGTGTCATTGAGGTCTCGGGTCTGAGTGGGTTCGGGTCGTCCCTGTTCATCTCACTGTGTCGGCGTCGGTCGACTGCAAGGTGCCGCGTGCGATCGGGTCGGCCGATGTTAGGTGCATTGCTCAGGTCTGAGGGTCTCTCGCAAGCGACCCCCCTCGTTTGAAGTGCTGGGGTTTTCCCCATCA
>JBAQUQ010000134.1:0-3770 GCA_049297615.1 Burkholderiaceae bacterium | reverse complement strand
GCCGCGGCGTCCCACAGCTCGCTGAGCCTGCCGCCTGCACCCTCGCGCACGGCGCGGCGGATTTCGCCCTCCAGCTGTAAGGCGTGGCGGCGCAGCCGTTCGCCTTCGATGCCGCGCGGCGCCAGTTCCTGAAGCATCGCATTCACCAGGCTGGACAGCGCGTGCACGAACTGCGGCGCGCCGGCGCGCTCGTCCAGGACGAGGGGGAAGTCGTGGCGCAAGGCGTCCAGGTCGCGGTACGGGGCGAGCAGGGCCGGGCGCAGGGCCAGGCCGTCGATCGCTTCCGCGGCCAGGCCTGGGCCGCCCCGTTGTGCACCGGTCAGATGAAACAGCATCGGCTCCTGATGCAGGGTTCGCATGTCCATCGCGGGTTTCTCGCTCAAGTCTCGCTCGCGGGTGGCCGGGCCTGCCTGGGCAGCTGCATCAGGCCGCACGCTGCACGGCGTCGTCGGGCCATACGGTGACCTTGTCCAGCTCGCGGTTCAGCCCGGCGCGGATGCTCGCCGGCGAGCGCAAGGGCGCGGCATGGCGCAGGTCTTCGTAGCACGGGACGGCCGGGTTGCGGTACAGGATGCCCACGGGAATGGGCTCGTCCATCGAGGCGATTTCGCGTGCGCGGTCGATGTCGATGGGATCGTGCGCGCGCTGGTTGCGGTAGCTGCTCGCCAGGCCCGGGCTCAGTTGCAGGGCGTCGGCGTGCGTCAGCAAGAGGGTGCGTTGCGGGTCGTGCAGCCAGGGGTCGAAGGCCTTGGGCATGAACTCGGGGCAGCGCTGGAGGATGCGAACGAAGGAAAAGCCGCGGTGCCGGAACGCCGCACGCAGGATGTCGTACAGCACTTCGGGCACCCAGTCCACGCCCTGGGCGACGAATGAGACACCCTGCACGCCCAGGGTCACCGTCAGCGGGTTCATCGCCGGCAGGAGCGCGCCCAGCGGCGTGGTATTGGTCTTCAGCCCGCGCGGCGAGGTCGGCGAGGCCTGGTTCTTGGTCAGGCCGTAGACATGGTTGTCGTGCAGCACGACGGTGAGATTCATGTTGTAGCGCACCGCGTGGATCCAGTGCGCGGCGCCGATGCTGCAGCAGTCGCCGTCGCCCGTGCTGACGAACACGTTCAGATCCGGCCGCGCCATCTTGATGCCCTCGGCGACCGGGAACGCGCGGCCGTGGATGCCGTGAAAGCCGTAGGTCTTCATGTAGTGCGGCAGCCGGCTCGAGCAGCCTATGCCCGAGACGAAGACGGTGTTGTGCGGCGCCAGGCCTTCTTCGCTGCACAGGCGCTGCATCGCTGCGAGGATGGCGTTGTCGCCGCAGCCCGCGCACCAGCGCGGCACGCCGCCCTGGTAGTCCTCGAGAGCGTGATGCTCTTCGTGCAGCTTGATGACGCACTGGCTGAGCGATCGACTCATGATGCATGCCCTTCAACTGCGCCGCGCGTCGCCCCCTCACCCCAGCCCTCTCCCCCGAGTACGGGGGAGAGGGAGCCCGTCTTTGCCCCCTCTCCCGCTTGCGGGAGAGGGCTGGGGTGAGGGTCGGATTGCAGCGCTTCGCGAACGACGCGGCAGATGGCTCCGGGCTTGATCGGCTGGCCGCGCGCTTCGCTCCAGCAGTCGATGTCGACGAGGAAGCGCGAACGCAGCAGCATCGCCAGAGCCGAATAGCGCCGGTTGTCTTCGTCGATCAACTCGTCCTCGGGTTTGTCGGACCAGTTGCCCTCGATCGTCATCGCGTGCCTGAAACGCTTCAGGATCTCGCGGATTCCCGAGGGCATCGGTTGCAGGAAGCGCAGGTGCAGCGACGCGACCTTCAAGCCATCGGCGCGCAGGCGCGTCACGGCCTCCTCGATCGCGCCCATCGTGCTGCCCCAGCCGATCAGCAGCATGTCGCCTTCTTCACCTTCCGCGCCACCGAACACCGGCGGTGCCTTCAGCGTCTTCTGCAACGCCGCGAGTTTCAGGCTGCGCGCGCGCAAGCCTTCTTCATTGATCGCCGGGTCGTAGGCGACGCGGCTCGAACGGTCGTGCGCCAGGCCGGTCAGGGTGTGCATGCCGCCCGGCTGGCCGGGCTGGAAGCGCCTGGACAGGCCGGTGGCGCTGTCCCAGCCGTAGGGCTCGGCACCGATCGCCACGGGTGTCTGGTCCACCGGCGGCGCGAGCCAGTCCTGGCTGAACTGCGGCCGCGGGAAAGGCTGCTGCGCCGTCGCCAGGTTCGCGTCGGACAGCACGACGACGACCATGCCGAAGGTCTCGGCGATCTTGCGCGCGGTGATCATCGAATAGAAGCAGTCCTCGATGCTGCACGGCGCCATCACCACCTTCGGCGCGTCGCCGTGGCTGCCGAAGACGGCCGCGGGCAGATCGCCCTGCTCGCCCTTGGTCGGCTGGCCGGTGCTCGGGCCGCCGCGCTGCACGTTGACGACGACGAGCGGGATCTCCGCCATCACCGCCAGGCCGATCGCTTCCTGCTTGAGCGAATAGCCCGGGCCCGAGGTGATCGTCACCGCGCACTTGCCGGCGTACGA
The DNA here is from genome assembly GCA_049297615.1 of Burkholderiaceae bacterium. Taxonomy (GTDB): domain Bacteria; phylum Pseudomonadota; class Gammaproteobacteria; order Burkholderiales; family Burkholderiaceae_C; genus JAEMQF01. Next base: position 1,251 of record JBAQUQ010000134.1, on the reverse strand, counting down.
CGCGCCGATCGCGAAGGTGCACGCGGCGATCTCGTCTTCGGCCTGGTGCACGAGGCCGCCGACGCGCTCGAACACCTCGCTCAGGTAGTGCGACGCCGAGGTGGCGGGCGTGATCGGGTACATCGCGCAGATGTCCATTCCCGAGGCGATGATTCCCAAAGCGATCGCGGTGTTGCCGTTGACGACGATCTGCGCTTCTTTCGAGCGCTGCGCCGGGATGCGGTATTTGACGGGCAGGTTCGCCTCGCCCCAGGCTGCGCCCGCCTGGTACAGGGCGAGGTTGTTGGCAATGACTTTTTCGTCCTTCTTGCCGAAGATGCGCGCGATCTGCTCGCGCGCCAGCGTGGCGTCCAGGCTGTACAGATTGCACAGGATGCCCAGCACGAACATGTTCTTGCCCTTGCGCGGGTCGCTCACGAGTTCGCGGCAACGCTCCTCGAGCGGGATCTCGTACACCTTGAAGCCGTCGCGCCGCAGCGCGTTCACCGTCTCGACGTACGACGCCACCACCGCCGGGTCGCGGTGGGTCCGCCACATGCTTTCGAGCAGGATCGTCGCGCCGGGCTCGAGTTCGCCCGCCTGCACGCGCCCGATCAGCACCTGCTCGTTGAACGCGACCACCAGGTCGGTCTGGTCGCCGCCGTTCGTGACGCGCTGCGAACCGATGCGAACCCGGATTCCGCTGGCGCCGGCGACGCTGCGCGCGGGCGGCTGGATCTCGGCCGGGATGATCTCGGTCGTCCAGATGCCATTGCCCATGCGCGCGGCGATCGCCGCCAGCGACTGGCCGCAGCGCTGCGCGCCTTCGCCCGAATCGCTGATGACTTCGACGATGTGTTCGGCGATCGGCGTCGCAGCGGGCGCTGTGCCGGCCCCGGCACTTTCGACTTCTTCGGCCTCAACAGATGCGAAGTTCAGCATGTCAGTTGCTCCACCGCGCTTCGCGCGACCCACCACGCACGAAACGCCGATGCTCTGTGAAGGACTGCCTTCGCGCCGTTGCTGACCTTCACCTTGCGCTGTGTGCGGCTGTGGAGCAGGGGCAGGTGGCCTGGGGCACGTTCTCCGGCCCACGCTCGCGGGGCACCGGATGGAGTGTCCGAGCACCTCTGGGTCATCACCGGAGTTTTCGCCCGAAGGTCCAGGGCACCGCGAATCGGGCCTGCGCCCGTACCCCAAGCCACCTGCCCCGGGCAAGGGAGAGGTGGGCGAAGACGTGGCGCGCCACCTCGGGTGCCGCAGGGCGGTGGT
>JBAQUQ010000133.1:0-2194 GCA_049297615.1 Burkholderiaceae bacterium | reverse complement strand
AGCGCGCCCAGCCGAGCACGGCGCCCTCCTGCCCGGCAAGCGGCGTGCGCACGCGCGCCCCGGCGAGGCGGTAGCCGGCCGCGCTGACTGCGTCGCCCAGGTAGAGCGGCGCACTCATTGCGCCGGGCAGCGCTGCGTTCATCATCCGAGCCGGTTCAGGATCAGGATCGACACGATCAGCCCATAGATCGCGATGCCCTCGGCCAGACCGATGAAGATCAGCAGCCGCCCGAACAGCTCGGGCTTTTCGGCCAGCGCGCCCACTGCCGCGGCGCCGACCTTGGCCACGGCGAAGCCCGCCCCCAGCGAGGACAGCCCGGTGGCCAGAGCCGCGCCGACGAGGGCCCAGCCGCTGTCAGCACCCAGGCCCCTGGCGGCCCCCGCCGGAACATCGGCAGCGGCCTGCGCGCCCGCGGACCACAACAGCAAGGCGGTGGCGGCCAGCGCAACGATCAGGGTCAGCGCGAGCAGCATCCCCGGCTGGTGCAGAGCTTTTTTCATCGAGCCTCCTTGTGCGTGAATGGCGGCGCCGAAAGCGGGCGAAACGCCCGCCCCTTGGCCTGCATGAAACGCGTGAAGAATTCGAACAGCACGAGCCGTGTCGTCTGGATCGATACCACCATCACCTCGAGCACGATCACGACGAGGTTGCCCGCGACCAGGACCAGGGCCTTGCCGAGCTGGCCGTCGGCCGCGTCCATCAAGGCGGCGATGGCCGAGGACAGGCCGGCGTGGGCGAGCGCGAACGCGCCCACGCGCGCGAACGACAGGGTGTTGATCAGGATCTGCAGCGTCTTCTCCAGCAGTTCGCCGATGGCACCCAGGCCGGCCGCGACGCGCTTCTCGTGCCAGGCATGGCCGATGCAGAAGTAGAGCGCGCCGGCGCCGGCCACAAACAGGTTTCTCGGTGAGACAAAGGCCGCCAGCAAGCCGAGGTAGACGACGATCAGGGCCGCGTCGGTGAGCAACCAGGCGCGCCACTGGCCGCGCCACAGGGCTTCGAGCGCATTCAGGCCCAGGCCCAGGCTGAGCAGCAAGGCGCCGCCGAACAGCGGCGCCAGCAGCACCGGCAGCGGCTCATCGAGCGGATGCAGCCAGAGCGCGGGCAGCAGGCCTTGCACGCCGAACACGCTGCCGAAGACCAGGCCGAATACCGCTGCCGACAAGCCGCCGACCATCAGCAGCCGGGTGATCGGAAAGCGCTTCCGCAACCCCCAGCCCACGGCGGCGAGCACCAGGCCCTGTCCGACATCGCCGAACATGTAGCCGAACATCAGGGGCACGACGATCGCCAGCAAGGCGCTCGGGTCGGCGTCGCTCGAAGACGGCATGCCCAAGGCGCGGCTGAAGATCTCGAACGGCCTGGCCCAGCCCGGGTTGCTCAATAACATCGGCGCCTTGCTGTGCGCGGGCGCTGCGGCGAAGTGCAGCAAGGCGCGCGCGCCGCTGTCGTGCAAGGCCTGGGCGAGCGCGGCGCCGCTCGTGTCGCTGGACCAGCCGGTGATCCAGCACAGCAGCTCGCCGGCTTCGAGAGCGTGCACGTTGCGCATCAACCATTCGAGCCGGTTCGCGTCGCCCAGGACGCACGGCAGGTCATGGCCCTGCTGCAGCGCGGCGAGGGCGGCGCGTTTTTCCTTCATCTCGAGATCGATGGCCGCCAGGCGCTGCTCCACATGCGCCCGGTTGCGCGCGGCATCGGCGTGCAGCCAGGCCGGCGGCTCATGCGCCCTGCCTTGAAGCGCGGCCACCGCCTGGGTCATCGCCTGCAAGGCCTCGGGCGCGCCGGCGACGAGCAGATGCGCGGCGCCGTCGATTTGCAGATGGCTGGCCAGCGTGTCGAGTTCGCCCTCGCCCGCCGACAACGCCGCGCCATCGGCGCCGGGCGGCAGGACGAACAGCCGCACGTTGACATGCGGGCCGGCGCCCGCGAGCTGGGCCGGATCCAGCCTGGCCTGCCCCAGCGCCGCGAGCACGCCTTGCCAGAGCTCGAGTTCGCCCTTCTCGACCTCGCAGCTTTGCAATGCCTGGATGAGCGGCTCGCTGGCGTGCGCCCACGCCTGCAGCGCCGCCAGGCAGCGCTGCAGCGTGGTCACGGGCGGTTCGGGGAAGGCTGATGGCCGGCAGGTTTCGGGCGCCGGCCAGTAGGCCGAATAACGCGCCGCCAGCTCGGCGACCTGGGCGAGCAGGGGCAGGG
>JBAQUQ010000132.1:0-2708 GCA_049297615.1 Burkholderiaceae bacterium | reverse complement strand
GCTCGGACACTCCATCCGGTGCCCCGCGAGCGTGGGCCGGAGAACGTGCCCCAGGCCACCTGCCCCTGCTCCACAGCCGCACACAGCGCAAGGTGAAGGTCAGCAACGGCGCGAAGGCAGTCCTTCGCAAAGCGTTTCATCCGTCGCGGGTGGCGCGCAGCGCAATGGACCACTGACATGCTCGCCTTGCTTCGTGAACTCTCCTGGCCCGAATTGCGCCACCATGCCTGGCGCCACCTGAGTGCCTGGTTTGCCGTGGTGCTGGGGGTGGCTTTGGCCTACGCGGTGCACCTGATCAACGAATCGGCGCTCGGCGAATTCAGCGCCGCGGTTCGCAGCGTCAATGGCCAGCCCGATTTCGAGTTGCGCGAGTCGCACCGAAGCTTCGGTGGCGGCTTCGACGAAGCGCTTTACGCCCGCGTTGCGGCACATCCCGGCGTCGCGGTCGCGAGCCCGGCGCTGGAGATCGAGACCTATGCGCAGGCTGCCGACGGGAAGCGCGTGATGCTGCGCGTGATCGGCCTGGACGCGCTGGTCGCACCCCTGTTGTCACCACAGCTGTTGCCCCGACCTGCGGCGACGGCCGATCGATTCAGCGTTCTCGACCCGGCCGCCGTGTTCTTCAACGCCTCTGCCTCGCGAGTGCTCGGCGAGTCTGGTGTCGTGCGCTTGGGCAGCGGCTCGAAGACCGTCGCGTTGCAGGTGGCCGGCCATGTCGCGGCCTCAGGCCCACCGCTGGCGGTGATGGACATCGCCGGCGCCCAGGCAGCGTTCGGGATGCTGGGCCGCATCAGCCGCATCGACGTGCGCCTGGCCAGCGGCGTGCAGGCCGACGCGGTGTTGCGCGAGCTGGCGCTACCGAGTTCGCTGCGCGCCGCGTCGCCCGATGAATCGGCCCTGCGCGTGTCCAATCTGTCGCGCGCGTATCGCGTCAACCTCAACGTGCTGGCCCTGGTCGCGCTCTTCACCGGAGCCTTCCTGGTCTATTCGATTCTGTCGCTGTCGGTCGCGCAGCGCACGCCACAACTCGCCCTGCTCGGCGTTCTGGGCCTGGGCGCACGTGCACGTTTGAATCTCGTGCTCGCCGAGTCCGCCTTCCTGGGACTTGCAGGCAGTGTGGCTGGGTTGGCGTTGGGATTCGGCCTGGCCGCGCTGGCGCTGAAGCTGCTCGCCGGCGACCTGGGTGGCGGCTATTTTCCCGGCATCGCCGGAGTTCTGCCGGTCTTGCGTGTCGGCTCGACAGGCATAGGGGTGGCGTCGGTCTACGCCTTGCTCGGCGTCGCTGCCGCTGTCGCAGGGGGGTGGTTTCCGGCGCGCGCGGCGCAGCGCATCGCCCCGGCGCTGGCTTTGAAAGGCTTCGCCGCGTCGAACGACGCTGCGTCATCGGCACGCTGGGCGCTCGGCGCCATGTTGGGCGCCGCCCTGCTTGCGCTTGCGCCTCCCTGGGGCGGCCTGCCCCTGGCCGCCTACGCCTCGGTGGCCTTGCTCCTGGTCGGTGGTATCGCAGGCATCCCGAGCGGCGTGGCATTGTTGCTGCGGACCCTTCCTGCGCTGCGTGGACCGCTGGTCCTGTTGGCCCTCGAGCGCGCGCGGCAGCAGCGCCACCAGGCGAGCACCGCAGTGGCCGGCATCGTCGCCAGCCTGGCCCTGGCGGTGGCACTGACCGTGATGGTGGGAAGTTTTCGTGGCTCCGTGACGACTTGGCTGGGCCAGGTGCTGCCCGCCGACCTGTACGCCCGAACCGCCAGCAGCGGCGCCGGCGCCGACACTCTGTACCTGAGCGGCGAGATGTTGCAGGCCGTTCAAGCGCTGCCATCGATCGCAAAAGCCGTGGGCCAACGCACCTACCCCGCGTTATTCGATCCGGCGCGCCCGAGCGCGGCCGTGCTGGCACGTCCCCTGGGCGACGCAACGACCAGCCTTCCGCTCGTCGGCGCCTTGCTGCCGCCCTTGCCGGGTGTGCTCAACGTCTATGTCAGCGAAGCCTTCGCCAGCCTGTACGGCGCCGCGCAAGGGTCGCGCTTGGACTTGCCGCTGCCGGACGGCCGAACCCGCCCAGCCTACGTTCGCGGGGTTTGGCGCGACTATGCGCGCCAGCATGGAGCGGTCGCCCTGGACAGCGCCGACTACCAGGCAGCGAGCGGCGACACGCGAATCAATGACTTGGCGCTGTGGCTCGCGCCCGGCGCCGAGCCCGCCCAAGTGCAGGAGCAGATCGCGCTACTGATCGGCACGCGCGGCGCGCTCGAGTTCTTTTCGGCCGGCGAATTGCGGGCGACCTCGTTGCGCATTTTCGACCGCAGTTTCGCCGTGACGGTCTGGCTGCAAGGCGTGGCCATCGGCATCGGCCTGTTCGGCATCGCGGCGAGCTTCGCGGCGCAGGTGCTGGCGCGGCGCAAGGAGTTCGGCGCACTCATGCATTTGGGCCTGACTCGCTCTCAGGTGCTGCGCCTGGTGGCTCTGGAGGGCGCGTTCTGGTCGAGCGCCGCGGCGCTGCTGGGCAGCCTCCTCGGATTGGGCGTCAGCGTCGTCCTGGTCAAGGTGGTAAATCCGCAAAGCTTCCACTGGACCATGGAATTGGCGGTGCCGTGGGCGCGGCTCGCCCTGCTCGCCCTGGGCGTTGTCGCTTGCGCCACCTTGACCGCCTGGCTGGCGGCACGCGCCTGCGCCGGCGCCAACATGGCGCTCCTGGTCAAGCAGGACTGGTC
>JBAQUQ010000131.1:0-30926 GCA_049297615.1 Burkholderiaceae bacterium | reverse complement strand
CTGAGCTAACGGCCCGTCATCGGGGCGATTGTAGGGAGCCAACCAGGCAAAGCTATTTCTGGCTCAAGGCATTGCTCACCAGGCGCGAGGTGATATCGACGATCTGGATCATGCGCTCGTAGGCCATGCGCGTCGGGCCGATCACGCCGAGCGTGCCGACGACTTTCCCGTCGACCTCGTAGGGCGCGGACACGATGGAAAGTTCTTCGAAGGGAACGATCTTGCTTTCGCCGCCGATGTAGATGCGCACACCCTCGGCGCGGCTGCTGCCTTCGAGCAAACGCATCAGTTGCGTCTTTTGCTCGAACAGATCGAACAGTTTGCGTAAAGACCCCGTGTCGCTCGAGAAGTCTTGCACGGCGAGCAGATTGCGCTCGCCGGCGATTACCACCTGTTCCTGGCTGTGCGCGATCGCCTCGCTGCCGGCCTGCACGGCGGCTTGCATGAGCGCGGCGATCTCGCTGCGCAGCGATTCGACTTCCGTCTTCAGGCGTTCGCGCACTTCTTCGATGGTGCGACCTGCATAGTGAGTTGTCAGGTAGTTGCTGGCTTCGATCAACTGGGCCTGGGTGTAGTCGGTCGCGGTGAAGATCACGCGGTTCTGCACGTCGCCGTCGGGAGCGACGAGGATCACCAGGACGCGGCGTTCGGACAGGCGCATGAATTCGATGTGATGAAACACGCTGGGCTTGCGCGGCGCAGTGATCACGCCGACGAAGTTCGACAGGCTGGACAGCAATTGCGCCGCATTGGCGATCACGCGCTGCGGTTGATCGTGGACCAGCTGCGGCTCGAGCGCGGCCTCGGCGCTGAGGTGCAAAGCCTGCGCAGTCAGCATGGTGTCGACGAACAGGCGATAGCCGCGCGCCGTGGGTATGCGTCCGGCGCTGGTGTGCGGGCTGGCGATCAGGCCCAGGTCCTCCAGGTCCGACATCACGTTGCGGATCGTCGCCGGCGAAAGTTCCAGGCCGCTCGCGCGCGACAGCGTGCGCGAGCCCACCGGCTGACCGTCCGCGATGTAGCGTTCAACCAGCGCCTTCAGCAGTGTCCTGGCGCGTTCGTCGAGCATGTTTTCATTGTAGGCGGCGCGACTTTTGCTCTGTTCGCACGCCGTCGCTGCGCTGTCCCTGCGGGGTCGCCGCGACATGGCCCTGTGGTGTAATTCCGCGCATGCCGTCCCGCTTCCGTCACGCTGCGCTCGTGGGCCGATACCCGACCCACCAGGCTGACCTGGCGCACCCGGCACAGAGCATGGGTGCGGACCTGGAACAGATCGCGAACTTTCTGCAACGCCAGGGACTCGAGGTGTCGCTGGAAAAACAAACCGCGTCGAGCACCGGCATCCTCAATCGCGGCTCGTTCACACCGGAAGAACTGGGACGCGAATGCGATCTGGCCGTGGTCGTGGGCGGCGACGGCACGATGCTGGGCATCGCGCGCCAGCTCGCCAGGCACGGCACGCCCCTGGTGGGAATCAACCAGGGGCGCTTGGGTTTCATCACCGATATCGCTGCCGAGCACTATGCGCTCGCCCTGGCGCCGATGCTCGCCGGCGATTACGAGGAAGAACGGCGCACGATGTTGGAGGGCAGTGTGCGGCGCAACAACCAGGTCGTTTTCGAGGCCTTCGCGCTGAACGACGTGGTGGTCGGCCGCGGTGCCACGGCGAGCATGGTGGAGCTGAAGGTCAGCATCGGGCCCGAGTTCGTGGCGAACTTTCGCTCCGACGGCTTGATCGTCGGTTCGCCCACCGGCTCGACGGCCTATGCGATGTCGGCGGGCGGACCGATTCTGCACCCCGGCGTCGCCGCTTGGGTGCTGGTGCCGATCGCCTCGCACGACCTGTCCAATCGCACCCTCGTCTTGCCCGACACGGTGGAGATCAATATCGAAGTCGTCGCCGGACGCGACGCGAGCGTGAGTTTCGATATGCAGGCGCTGGCGAGTCTGCTGCACGGCGACCGGGTCAGCGTTCGGCGCTCCAGCGACCAGGTGCGCTTCCTGCACCCGCGCGGCTGGAGTTACTACGCGACATTGCGGCGCAAACTGCGCTGGAACGCAGGGGTCAACTGATGCAACGGGACCCCCACGCTCACTGCGTTCGCTGCCCCGAGGGCCACGAAAGGGCCCCTTCGTGGCCCTTGGGGCGCTCAGTGCCGCGGGCCCATGACAGTGGGCCCCTTCGTGGCCCAAGGCGGCCGGGCGGGCACTGAGATGCTGCGCCGCCTGCTGCTGCGCGACTACGTCATCGTGCATGCGCTCGAGCTCGAGCTGGAGGGCGGGTTTTCCGTGCTCACAGGCGAGACCGGCGCGGGCAAGTCGATTCTGGTGGACGCGCTCCAGCTCGCGCTGGGCAGCCGCGGCGAAGCCGGCGTGGTGCGCGAAGGCGCGGTTCGCGCCGAAATTTGTGCCGAGTTCGACACGCCGGCGGGCCTGAGACCCTGGCTCGATGAAGCCGGGTTCGAATCGGGCGAGACCATGCTGCTGCGCCGGACCATCGATGCGCAGGGCAAGAGCCGCGCTTGGATCAATGGCAGCAGCGCGACCCTGGCGCAATTGCGCGAGGCGGCCGATGGACTGGTTGACATCCACGGCCAGCATGCCTGGCAGAGCCTGACGCGCGGTGTCGCAGTGCGTGCCCTGCTCGACGCGTATGCCGGCATCGACACGCAACCGCTCGCTGCAGCGTGGAGCGCGTGGCGCACCGCCGCCGAAGCGCTCGAATCGGCGCGCGGCAGGCAGGCCGAATTGGAGCGTGAACGCGAGCGGCTTGTCTGGCAGATCGGCGAGATCGACAAGCTTCGTCCGGGCGTTGACGAATGGAGCGAGATCGAGGCCGAGCATCGGATGTTGTCGAACGCCCAATCGCTGCTCGATGCGGCGCGCTGCGCGCTGGATATCGTCGCGGAAGGCGACTCCAATGCCGCCGGCGCGACCGGCCGTGCACTGGATACCTTGGCCGGTGTCGCCGCATTCGACGCGCGATTGACGGAAGTCATCGACGTGTTGCGCGGCGCCCAGGTGCAGTTGCAGGATGCATCTCGCACCTTGAGTGCCTATCTGAATCACACAGACCTCGAACCGCAGCGACTGCAGGCGCTCGACGAGCGCATCAGCGGCTGGATCGGCCTGGCGCGGCGTTTTCGGCGTGCGCCGCAGGACTTGCCGGCGCTCTTGGAGCAATGGAAGGATGAGTTGAGTGCGCTGGACGAAGCCGGCGATCTGGAGCGTCTGACATCGACCTTGGCGCAGGCGCAGAGCGTGTTCGATCTGCACGCCCGAAGCGTCTCGGCGGCGCGGCGCGAAGCCGCACCGCGACTGGCGCAGTCCGTCACCCAGGCGCTGCAACAGCTCGGCATGCGCGGCGGGCGCTTCGAGGTCGCCTTCGTGGAGCCCGCGGCGCCGCAGTCGTACGGCCTCGAGGCGGCCGAGCTCCTGGTCAGTGGCCACGCCGGCACGGCACCCAAGCCCCTGGCCAAGGTCGCTTCCGGCGGCGAGCTGTCGCGCATCGCGCTGAGCGTGGCCGTCACCACCAGCCAGCTCGGCGTCGCGGCCAGCTTGATCTTCGACGAAATCGATTCCGGTGTGGGTGGAGCTGTGGCCGAAACCGTGGGGCGCCTCATGAAGCAGCTCGGCCGCGACCGCCAGGTCCTGGCCGTAACGCACCTGCCGCAGGTAGCGGCCTGCGCGGACCACCATTTCGTCGTCTCCAAACGTGCCGGGAGCAGCGGCGTGCGCAGCGAGATCGAGCCTGTGACGGGCGAGGCGCGTGTCGCTGAGGTGGCACGCATGCTGGGCGGCGAAAGGCTGTCAGGGACGAGCTTGGCGCACGCCCAGGAAATGCTCGCGGATGCATCCGTCGCGTCGCCACCGGCGCGCAAGCGGGGTCGCCCATGACAACCCCGCCGCGAAGATGGCCAGCGGGCCCGCGGACATGAGCGAGAGCTTCGCCCCGAGCGATCACGCGGCGCTTTCGGAGCCGCGTGAAGTCGTTTTGGTCACCGGGATTTCCGGGTCGGGCAAATCAGTCGCCTTGCATGCGCTCGAAGACGCCGGCTTTTTCTGCGTCGATAACCTGCCGCCTGAACTGCTTCGCGAATTCCTCAGGCTGGAAAGCGAACGTTCGCGGCGCCGGGTGGCCATCGCGATGGATGTGCGCAGCGCGGGTTCGCTGCCGCATCTGCTGCCATTGATGGAGCAGCTTCGGCACGAAGGCGTGTCGATTCGCGCGCTGTTTCTCGACGCCAGCACCGACGCCCTGGTGCGCCGCTTCTCGGAAACGCGGCGCCCGCATCCGCTGTCGGATCGACGCGCCGACCAAACGCCGAGCCGGCGCAAGGAAGACAACGCGCCCAACAGCCGCCGCGCGCTGACCGATTCCATAGAACTCGAACGCGAGTTGCTTGCCGAGTTGCGCGAGGTGTCGACCGTTCTGGACACCAGCCAGTTGCGGCCGGCGCAACTGCGCGTATGGATGCGCGACCTGGTGCGTGCCGACGCCAGCCGGCTCACTCTGGTGTTCCAGAGCTTCGCATTCAAACACGGTGTGCCGCTCGATGCCGACTTCGTGTTCGACGTGCGCATCCTGCCCAACCCGCACTACATCCGCGAGCTTCGGCCGATGACCGGTCGCGACGAGCCGGTGGCCCAGTATCTGCGTTCGCAGCCCGAAGTGAACGAGATGATGGCGCAGATCGACGCCTTCATTTCGCATTGGCTGCCTTCGTTTGACGACGACCAGCGCAGCTATCTGACCGTGGCCATCGGCTGCACCGGCGGCCAGCACCGCTCGGTGTATTTCGTGGAAACGCTCGCCCATCGCTTCGGCGGCCGCGTCGCCACCTTGATTCGTCACCGCGAGCTCGACGCGCGCGACTGACCCCACAGGACGATCCACCTGGCGATCGCTTCTGGCATTGCTCCGGCGAACCGGCGCCGCCCATCGACATGGCAACACAGTTATCCGAGCCCGCCTGGCCTTTGTTTCCGCTTCAAACTGTGTTGTTCCCGGGTGGCTTGCTCAACCTGAAGGTGTTCGAAGCTCGCTACCTGGATTTGGTGGCGACCTGCATGCGCGAGCAGCGGCCCTTCGCCGTGGTGGCCCTGCGCAAGGGCAGCGAGGTGCGCGGCGGCAAGGTTCAGGTCGAGTTCGAATCCACCGGCGTGCTGGCCGAACTGCTCGACGTGGACAGCTCGCAGCCGGGCATTCTCAATGTGCGATGCCGTGGTACAAGTCGCTTTGTGCTCGTATCTTCGCAACAGCGTGATGACGGCCTGTGGCTCGCCGAAATTTCTGCCCTGCCCACTGAGGCCGTGATGCGCCCGCTTCCGGCTTTGCGCGATACCGTTCAAGGCCTGGCCAATGCGATCGCGACCCTCGAAGCACAGGGCACCAGCCCCTTCCTCCAGCCCTACGAGTTGGACAACGCCGGTTGGGTCGCGAACCGATGGTGCGAAATCCTGCCGATCCCGCTGGGGGCCAAGCAAAAACTGATGGAGCTGAGCGACCCCTCGATTCGCCTGCGCTTGGTCGATGAGTTCCTGCGCAGCAAGGGCGTCGTCAATTGAGCGTGGCCCGCAAGGAACCGTCGAACCCTCCCCCAAGAATGGCCAGAGTCAGGTGGGGAGTGGTGTTCGCAACAGAGTGCGCACAGGAGCGGGAAGGCCCAGCACGAGCGCGTCTTCGAGGCTGAACCAGCGACCCGCCGGCCACGCAGCCGTGACCTCGGATACCCGCGCCGTGGCGGTGCGCGCCGGCATCGTCCAGCGCACGGGGTGGAGCGTCCAGTCGAAGTGAGTGAGAGCATGAACGAAGCTCGGCAGCCATTGGGCACGGCCCGGCCACCCTGCATGGGCCAACTCGAACCTGCGCTGCGAATCGAACTCGGGCAGGCTCCACAGCCCGGCCCAGACACCGCGATCGGGACGCCGCTCGAGCCAGACTCGATCGCGCCAGACCAAGAGCAGCCAAACATGCTCGCGCGAGCTGCGGCGCAGGCGTTTCGACTCGACGGGGTAGTGGTCCTGGGTGCCCGTCGTCGCAGCCACGCAACCTGTACCGACGGGGCAGGCTCGGCATTTCGGATTGCGCGGCACGCACAACGTGGCGCCCAGGTCCATCATTCCCTGGCTGTACGACTCGATGCCGCCCTCGGGCAGAAGCGACTGCGCCAGGGCCCACAGCTCGCGCAGCCGGCGTAACTCGGACAGATCAGCGTCGAAAGCGAAGGCGCGCGACAGCACACGCTTGACATTGCCGTCGAGGATGGCGACGCGCTCGCCGAAGCAAAACGCCGCGATCGCCGCCGCGGTCGAGGCGCCAATGCCGGGCAGCCGCGCGAGATCGGCGCTGGTCGCCGGAAAGACGCCACCCCAGTCTTGCACGACGACGCGGGCACAACGGTGCAGATTGCGCGCGCGCCCGTAATAACCCAAGCCGCTCCACAGGCCCAGCACCTCATCGAGCGGCGCGGCGGCCAAAGCGGCAACATCGGCAAAGCGCCGAAGAAAGGGCTCGTAATAGCGCAGGACCGTGGCCACCTGGGTCTGCTGCAACATGATTTCAGACAGCCAGACGCGATACGGGTCGCGCGTTTGCTGCCACGGCAAATGATGCCGGCCGTGGCGCCGCTGCCACCGGACGATGCGCTGCGCAAAAGTCGACGGACTCACCATAGCCTGAATCGGCTACGCCGCCGCCGATATCGCCGGGTCAGGCGATGCGCAAGCGCGGCGCGCTGGCCGGTTCGGCCTCGGGCAGCACCAAGTCCAGGGAAACCGCCGATCCCGCGGGCGCCCTGCAGGCCTCTGTGCGCAACGCGGCGGCGAGCTCGGTGGCGCGCCCGAGCAGGTGCTGCGAACGCTGGTCCTGCCCTTCGAGCTCGCCGATGCGCTGCTCGAGGTCGCCCGATGCCGACTGGATTCGCTCCAGCGCTTCGCGCCTGTGGCGGAAACTGCGGCGCCGCTCGCGCAATTGCGAATCGACCTGGCTCGACGCCGTCTTGTTCCACAGTTCGATTTCACTGGCCGCATTTTCGAACACGACGCGCAGCCTCGAGACGAGCATGCGCCGGAATTGGTCCATGAATTTCGGCTGCGAAAGGCGCAGCGCTTGCGTCAACCCGAAATACTGCATGTAGTTGCGTTCGATGAGGGCAAGTTCGCGAACGAAGCGGTCCAGGTCGGGGCCTTTGGCCAATGCGAGGCTGAATCCGAATTCGGTGTTCAGCTTGGAAAACGAAGCCTCCAGCATTTCGCGCGTTTCAACGCAGCGCCGCTGGGCTGTCGAGAGCAAGGCATTGAGGCGCTGGCAAAGGGCCACGAACAACTTCTTGGCGCCCAGATTGAGCAAGCTGCCTTTCATCGACTCCTGCATCAGGCTCACTTCCTCCTGAACGCGGTCAGTCGACAGACCGATCAGCATGTCTTTCAAGATCCGGCTGTGCACCGTTCGCATCGCCTGCAGGCGCACACTGCATTGTTCGAATTCCTGAATTTCGACATCGACGCGGTGCAGCATGACCAGCACTTTGGAGCTGTTCTTGCCACGCAATCCGCGCAGCTCGAGCAATTGCTCGGACAACTGGCGCCGCCCGTCGACCAGGCGTCGTGCGATCTGGGTTTCGATCTGCAGTGTCGCGCTCAATACCGATTGTTCGAGAACGTCCCTGCGATGCGGCAAGAGCTGCGCGCTCAGCGCGTCCTCGAGCGCAGGCAAGCGGCTCTCGCGCAGCGCCTGAGCGTCGCCGCCGATTCTGGCCGTCAACGCCTGGCGCGCCGAAAGCGGGAATACGCGCGCGGTGGGAATGTCGAGCAGGCGCGCCGCGTCGCGCACCTGAACCTGGATTTGTTCGGCCACCTGCTCGGCAGAGAGCAGGGGATCGTTCAAGGAATCGATCTTGTTCAAGACGACGAACCGAGCCAAGGGGTTGGTGCCGAGGTGATCGCGCCAAATCGCGAGGTCGGACTTCGTGACCCCGGTGTCCGCGCCGAGCACGAATACGGTGGCGTGCGCGGTCGGCAACAGGCTCAGGGTCAGTTCAGGCTCGGCGCCAATCGCATTCAAGCCCGGTGTGTCAAGCACCACCAGACCCTGGCGCAGCAGGGGATGCGGGTAGTTGATCAAGGCGTGGCGCCAGGCCGGAACCTGGACTCGACCGAGCTCGTCCAGCGGCGGGTTGTCCTCGGGTCTTTCGTCGCTCCAGAATCCGAGTTCCTGGGCGTGCTCCCGGCTCATCCACTCGGTGCGCATCACCTCCTGCAAGGACTCGGAGAGTTGCTCGGGGTTCTGCACGTCCAGGGGAACATAGCGCCAGGCGCGCGACTGGGTGCGCAGCTCTGCCAATGACAGGCCTTCGAGCCGCGTCTCGATGGGCAGCAGGGCGAGCGCGGCGCCCTCTTGGCCGTCCCAGCCGAGTTCGACCGGACACATCGTGGTACGCCCCGGCGTCGCGGGCAGGATGCGCCGGCCGGTGTCGGAGAAGAATATCGAGTTGATCAGCTCGGACTTGCCGCGCGAAAACTCGGCGACGAAGGCCACGATCAGTTTGTCGCTTCCCAGGCGCGAGCGAAGCAGTCCGATCTGCTCTTGCATGGGCTCGTCGATCAGGCCATTGATCGTGAGGAACTGCGAGAGTTCGTCCAAACGCTCGACCAGCGTTGCGCGCCAACCACCCAGGGCGTCGAGACTGCCAGCGAAAGAATGGTTCATGGGTGCGACACGCAGCGCAGCGGCAATTGACCGGTGGACCATGCTAGCGCAAGCCACTTTGATTGGCGGCACGTCACCAGCGCTCACTTTGTATGCATCGGCACTAATGCACGCCCCCAGGTGGCCGGGCATCCCCCTCATTCCCGGGGGCCAGCTTAGGAGCCTGTCGGGTTTGGGGTCGGGCTCGCGCGGAGGGCGACGCGCGCGACGCGATCGCCACGGCGGCCTCAGCGCCGCTGGCAGTGCCCACAAAAGTAGGTCGCACGCTGGCCCTGCACGATGCGTCGGATCGGCGCCGAGCAGCGCCCGCACGGTGCGTGCTCGCGTCCGTAAACTCGAGCATGCAGCTGGAATTCGCCGGCCGTGCCGTGAGCATCGCGAAAGTCGCGCAGCGTCGAGCCGCCGAATTCCAGCGCACGTGCGAGGGTTCGGCGCAGCGCCGCGGCGAGCCGCTCGCACCGCACCAGGCTCAGGCTCGCGCTTCGTGTGCGCGGATCGATGCCGGCTTCGAAGAGTGCCTCGCAGGCATAAATATTCCCCGCGCCTACGACAATGCCTCCCGATAACAGCGCTTGTTTGATGCAGATTGTCCGCGCGCGCAGCGCGGACCTGAGATAGGCGCCGTTGAATGCGTTGTCGAAAGGTTCCATCCCCAGCCCGGCGAGCAACTTGGCGGCCGCCCCACTGTCCAGCGAAGGCGACCACACGACAGCGCCGAAACGGCGTGGGTCGGTGAGTCGCAATGTGCCCTTTGTCGTGCCCAGGTCGAAGTGGTCGTGCTGCTCGGCATCGCCCAGCCCGGCGGAAAAGCGCAGGGAACCTGACATCCCCAAATGCAGCAGCAGGCCACCGCTTTCCAAGGGCAACCAGAGATACTTGCCGCGCCGGATCACTTCGCCCACGGTCTGGGACAAGAGTTCGCCGGGCTCGCATCCCAGGGGCCAGCGCAGCGGTTTGCCCATGCGCACACTGGTTGTGCGCGCGCCGTGGATGCGCGACGCGAAGCTCAACCTCGTGATTTCAACCTCGGGAAGTTCGGGCATCGCTGGAATTATCACGACCTGGGAGGCTGTCGGGCTTTGGATCGGACCTGACCCAAGGCCCGACAGGCTTCTAGAATCGATCCAAGGATCAGGAGTTCAAAATGGGTGCCCGAAAGTTCCGCGTCTCTGTGCAGTGCGTGCGCGCGCTGCTGGTGTGGCTTGTCGCATCCATGGGCCTCAGCCACGCCGCCGGAAGCCCGGGAGCGAAGCCGGAGAACTCGAGCCTGGATTCGCAGTTGTTCTACCAACTGTTGATCGGCGAAATCGAACTGCGCAACGGGCAGGCCGGCACGGCCTACGAAGTGCTTCTCGACGCCGCTCGCCGGACCAAGGACGAGCAGTTGTTCCGTCGGGCCACCGATATTGCCTTGGAGGCCAGGGCGATGGAACAAGCCTTGGGCGCGGCCAAGGCGTGGCGCAGCGCCGTGCCGGAGTCCTTGCAGGCGCACCGCTATGTGGTGCAGCTGCTGGTGTCGCTGAACCGCGCGGGCGAAACAGCCGAACCGCTGCGTTCGATGTTGAGCCGGGCGAATTCGACCGACCGTGTCGCATTGATCAATTCCTTGCCCAGATTTTTCGGCACCAACGCGGACCGCCGGCAGACCGCCGTGCTCATCGAACAAGTCTTGCTGCCCTACCTGAAGCTCCCGGAGACCCAAGTTGTTGCGCGGGTGGCGACGGCTCGGGCCTGGTTTGCCGCTCAGGAAACCGCCAAGGCCCTTGAGCTGACACGCGCGGCGCACGCGCTCGACGCAACCGCCGAGGGCCCGGCCGTGCTGGCCATCGAGATGCTGACGACGCTGGACGCTGCACAAGAAATCGTGCAAAGCCACCTGGCAGCCAAGCCCGACAGCAACGGCGTGCGCCTGGTATACGTTCGTGCGCTGGCCGGCTTGCAACGTTATGCCGAGGCCGTCGAACTTCTGCAAATCTCCACCCGCAATCAGCCCGAGCTGGCACCGCCCTGGTTGACGCTCGGCGCCTTGCAGCTCGAATTGAAACATCCTGCCGAGGCGGCGCAGGCGTTGAAGACGTATGTGCAACTCGTCGAGGGCAGCGCGGGCGAGGGTGCCCCCGCGAGCGCTGCCGAAGACGAAGGCGCGCCCGCCAATCGGGGACAGGGCCTCACGCAGGCCTGGCTGTTGCTCGCGCAAAGCGCCGAGCAGATGGGTGACTACACGGCCGCCGAAGCGTGGCTGGCCAAGATCGACAATCCGCAGCGCGCCCTGGAAGTACAAACGCGCCGCGCCGCCGTGCTCGCGCGCCAAGGCAAGTTTGCCCAGGCCCGCGAACTGGTTCGTCAGGTCCCCGAACGTGCCCCCGAAGATGCGCGCGCCAAGTTGCTCGCCGAGGCCCAGGTGTTGCGCGACGTGAAACGTTGGGGTGACGCAAATGCGGTGCTGGCCCAGGCCAATCAGCGATTCGAGAACGACCCCGACCTGCTCTATGAACAGTCGATGACGGCCGAGAAGCTCGATCGCATGGATGACATGGAGCGTCTGCTGAGACGCGTCATCGAAATCAAACCCGATCATCACCACGCCTACAACGCCCTGGGTTATTCATTGGCCGATCGGAACCAGCGGCTGCCTGAGGCGAAGTCGCTGATCCAGAAAGCTCTCGCCCTGAGCCCGGGTGAGCCATTCATCACCGACAGTTTGGGCTGGGTCGAGTTTCGACTGGGCAATCGCGACGAAGCGCTGCGCCTGCTGCGCGGCGCGTACAAGTCGCGCCCCGACCCGGAAATCGCCGCCCATCTGGGCGAGGTGCTGTGGTCGATGGGCCAGAAGGACGAAGCGCGACGGATTTGGCGTGAGGGCCAGCAGCGTGACAAAGCGAACGACGTGCTGCGCGAAACTTTGGGCCGTTTGCGGGTCGACCTGTGAACTCGCCGGCCCGGGCAGCCTGGCTGCTCGCGGGCTTGTTGGCCGCCTCATCGACTCTGCCGGGTTGCGCGTCCTGGTCGCGCCCTGGCCAGAGATCGGCCGGCGACTCGATTTCAGGGCGGCTGTCAGTTCGCGTCGAGGGCACCGACCAGGCCGCGCCGCGGGCCCTGAATGCCGCTTTCGAGCTGGAGGGGGACGCGAAAATCGGCAGCCTCAAGCTCGCCACGCCGCTGGGAACCACCATCGCTCAGCTGAGTTGGGGTCCGGGTCTCGCCTTGCTCGTGACGCCACAAGAAGAAACGCCGTACGCCGATCTGGACAGTTTGACGGCGCAGTTCCTGGGCGAGAGCGTTCCGGTGGGCGCCCTCTTCGATTGGCTGCGCGGACGCCCCTGGCCCGCGGCACCGAGCCAGGTGAACCCGGTCCCGGCCGAGCCGGGCTTTCGCCAGCTCGGCTGGGAGGTCAATCTGGCGACTTTTGACGCGGCCCTGGTGTCGGCACGGCGCGAACGCGCGCCGGTCGTAACCGTACGCGCCAAAGTCGATCGCCCGTGAACGCCACTGAGCCTTATTCAACCCCATGACACTGCGCGCGCTCTACGAAGTGGCTGCGCCGGCCAAGCTCAATCTGTTTTTGCACGTCACGGGCCGGCGCGCCGACGGCTACCACCTATTGCAATCGATGTTCGTATTGATCGATTGGGCCGATGTCCTTCATTTCGAGTTGCGCGACGACGCCCGGGTGACGCGGCACGATCTGGGTGCTGAGCTACCGCACCAGGACCTGTGCCTGCGTGCGGCGCAGGCCCTGCAATCGCAAAGCGGCACGCGCCTCGGCGCCGACATCTCGATCGACAAACGGATCCCCTGGGGTGCAGGCCTGGGCGGGGGCAGTTCCAACGCCGCCGCGGTGCTGCTCGCGTTGAATCGGCTTTGGTGTTTGGGCTGGCCACGGCCGCGCCTGATGGCGCTGGGCCTCGAGCTCGGCGCCGATGTTCCGTTCTTCCTTGGGGGCGAGAACGCCTTCGTTGAAGGCGTCGGCGAGCGACTCACGCCGGTGACGATTCCGCAACAGTGGCTGGCCGTGATCAAGCCTGCGGCGAGCCTCTCGACACGGTCGGTTTTCGCCGATGCGCGCCTGGTTCAAAGCAGCCAGGCTGTTATAGTCACCGGCTCTTCTGGAGGGGCTGGGCAAGGCTTGCAATCACCGCCCGGACACAGCGAGCCGGATATTGCAAGCTTGCTCGGTGGTTTTGGGCGTAACGATTTGCAGGCTGCGGCGCAGGCGCAGTGCATCGAGGTGGCCCAGGCTGCCGAGATGCTCGAGGCGGGGTTCGGCAATAGCCGAATGACGGGCTCGGGCAGCGCGGTTTTTGCCAGGGCCGGCTCTGACGCCCGACCCACGGCAGCCTTGCCGGCGCCGTTGGCGCCGGGATGGGTGGGGCGGATGTGCCGCAGTCTGGAGCATCACCCATTGTTGGGGTGGGCAGCCGACTGAAGGTTTAATGGGTTCGCGGCTGCAGAGCAGCGAACCCGTGTAGGGGAGTCGCCAAGTTGGTTAAGGCATCGGATTTTGATTCCGACATGCGAGGGTTCGAGTCCTTCCTCCCCTGCCAAGTCATGAACTTCTCTGCACGGTCCGGCGCGGCCCTGGCGGGGGTCGGGCTCTGGCGAGATGGGCAAACTTCGAGTTGAGCAGGCGCCAAGCCTGGACGGAGCAAGCGTGCTGTTCAATACCTTGTTGTTCACCGGAAACGCCAACCCCGCATTGGCCAGGGAAATCGCGTCTCAGCTCGATATCGAACTCGGCAGAGCGAAAGTCGAACGGTTTTCCGACGGCGAAGTGGACGTCGAAATCCATCAAAACGTGCGTGCGCGCGACATCTTCGTGATCCAGCCGACCTGTGCGCCGACCAATGAGCACTTGATGGAACTTTGCATCATGGTCGATGCGCTCAAGCGTGCGTCGGCGCGCCGCGTGACCGCCGTCATCCCCTATTTCGGCTATGCCCGTCAGGACCGCCGGCCGCGTTCGACACGCGTGCCCATCAGCGCGAAAGTCGTCGCCAACATGCTCGAAGCGGTTGGTGTCGAGCGTTTGCTGACGATGGATTTACACGCCGATCAGATCCAGGGTTTTTTCAACATCCCGGTGGACAACATCTACGCCTCGCCGGTTCTGTTGTCGGATGTCCAATCCAAACGCTACGAAGACCTTGTTGTCGTTTCGCCCGACGTAGGCGGAGTGGTGCGGGCGCGTGCGATGGCCAAGCAGCTGGGTTGCGAGCTGGCCATCATCGACAAGCGCCGGCAACGCGCCAACGTGTCAGAAGTGATGCATGTGATCGGCGACGTCGAAGCACGCCACTGCGTCATCATGGACGACATGATCGATACCGCCGGCACGCTGGTAAAAGCCGCAGAGGTGCTCAAGGCACGCGGTGCGAAGAATGTCTATGCCTATTGCACGCACGCCGTCTTTTCCGGTCAGGCGATTCCACGCATCGCCGGTTCCTTGCTCGACGAAGTGGTGATCACGAACACGATTCCGCTGCGTGATGCGGGGCAAAAATGCCCCAAGGTGCGGCAGCTGTCGGTGGCCTTTCTGTTCGCCGAAACGATTCGCCGCATTTCGGACGGCGAGTCGGTGACTTCGCTGTTCGCGGAGCAGAACAGTAATGTTTAGAGTCGAAAGCCGGCCGTGAAGGCCGGCAATGGATGGGCCCGTCAGGCCTTTAACTTGAAGCACCTGGTCGCGGGGCTTCGTCATCACTGGAGTGAAACATGAAATTCGTCGCTTTTGAGCGCACGCAGCAGGGGACCGGAGCGAGCCGCCGCCTGCGCAACGCGCACAAGGTTCCCGGCATCGTGTATGGCGCGGGCGCATCCGAGATGATCGAACTCGATCACAATGCCTTGTTCTTCGCCCTGAAGAACGAGGCTTTCCACTCCTCGATCCTGGAGATGGAACTCGCCGGCAAGAGCCAAAACGTGCTGCTGCGCGACTACCAGATGCATCCGTTCCAGCCGATCGTGTTGCACGTGGATTTCCAGCGCGTCGACGCGACAACAAAGATCACCAAGCGCGTGCCCCTGCACTTCATCAATGAAGAGAATTCGCCGGCCGTCAAGACCGACGCCTGCCTGGTCAACCATGTGGTCACCGAAGTCATGATCCAGTGCCTTGCCTCGCAACTGCCCGAGTACCTGACCGTCGATTTGAGTACGCTGGCCAAGGGTCAGTCCCTGCACGCCAACGACATCTTGCTGGCTGAAGGCATCAAGCTCATGACACAGGGCAAACCGAACCCGGTGATCGTGTCGGTATCGGTTCAGGCTGCCGAAGAAGAGGTCGTGGCGGAACCGGTGGTCGTCGCCGTACCCGCGGCAGCGCCGGTGAAGGCGAAGAAGACCGAAAAGCAAAACAGGAAGTAGCAGGAATGGGCCGCTGCGCAAGCGCATCGGACGTTCGCCCGAACCCCGCACAAGCCCCGCGCGCCCGGGGCTTTTTTCATGCTGCAACAGTGCGCGACTGCGGGCTTGCCCTCGCACACCGCACGCAGGCCCTGCTCGACCGCCGATAATTGACGGCATGATCCGCCTGCTTGTCGGTCTGGGAAATCCGGGTCCGGAATACGCTGCAACCCGCCACAACGCGGGTTTCTGGTGGCTCGACCATGCTTCACGCAAGCTCTCGACGCCACTGCATCCCGATCGCAACCATCGCAGTCTGTTGGGGCGGTTCAACGCGCCCTTCGGTCCGGTTTTCCTGCTCGCGCCTCAAACATTCATGAATCTTTCGGGGCAAGCCGTGGCGTCCGTGGCGCGCTATTACCGCATCGAGGCGAGCGAGATCCTGGTCGCGCACGACGACCTCGACCTCGCACCTGGCCACGTCAAGCTCAAGTTCGGCGGCGGGCACGGCGGGCACAATGGCCTGCGCGACATTCACTCTCAACTGGGAACGCCCGACTATTGGAGGTTGCGCCTGGGGATAGGGCATCCGGGCGTGAAGGCCGAAGTCGTCGACTACGTGCTGCGCATGCCCCCGGCGGACGAGCACGATGCCCTGTTCAAGAGCATTGATCAGAGCCTGACTGCATTGGATTCGATCCTGGCCGGTGAAATGGAGCAAGCGATGATGACGATCCACGCCAAGCCCCCTCGGCCCAAGCCGCCGCGCCGCGAAGTCGAAGCCGCGGCTGCCGCGCCACCGGAGGCTTCGTCATGATTCGCACAGGCTTGATCTTGGCCCTGCTCGGTGCCGCCGGCATCGTGGATGCCGCGACGACGATTTACCGCTGCGGTCCGGGCGGGCGTGAATTTTCGCAGCGCCCTTGCGTCGACGGCACCGTGGTAGACGGCACCGATGGCCGAACGGCTGCGCAGCGTGCTGCCGCGGCGCGAATCGTTGAACAGGAACGGCGCAAGGCCGCTCAGCTCGAGCGAGAACGACTCGCTCAGGAACGCAAGGACGCTCTGGCAGTCGGAATCAATGGCCTGGCCCGACCGGCCGACGCTTCGGCTTCGAACGCCCAGGCCGGTGAGGGCAAGTCCAGTGAGGGCAAGAGCAAGTCCGGCAAGGTCAAGTCCAAAGTCAAGGAGCCCAAGGACTTCGTTGCCGTCGAACCCGTCGTCAAGAAGTAGCGCTTCGATTCGAGGTTCGTGCCGGGCAGGGGCGTCGACGTGTCTCAGCTTCGCGCCGTATTGCTGGGCTCGCCCTGCAAGCGGCGGTACTTGGCCCACAGCGTTTCGGCGGATTCGCAGTGCTGCGGGTCAAGCGGAATGCAGCTCACCGGGCAGACTTGCACGCATTGCGGCACGTCGAAATGCCCCACGCACTCAGTGCATCGGGCAGGGTCGATCTGGTAGATCTCCGCGCCCATGAAGATCGCCTGATTCGGGCACTCGGGCTCGCAGACGTCGCAGTTGATGCATTCGTCCGTGATCAGCAGCGCCATACGGGGTTCACTCGGCTGCGGAGTTCACGCGCTGTTTCAAGCGATACAGCACCGAGGGCGACACGAACTTGGAGACATCGCCCCCCAAGGTCGCGATCTCACGCACGAAAGTCCCTGAGACAAACTGGTAGAGATCCCCAGGCGTCAGGAATACGGTCTCGACGTTGGGCATCAATTGCCGATTCATGCCTGCCATCTGAAACTCATACTCGAAGTCGCTGACGGCGCGCAGGCCGCGCACCACCACCTTGCCCGACTGCTGGATTACGAATTCGCTGAGCAGGCCGCGAAACGCCATCACTTCCACGTTCGGGTAATGCGCCGCCACCTCAGTGGCGATTTGAAGCCGCTCATCGACGCTGAACAGGGTTCGTTTGTGGTGCCCCGCAGCCACCGCAACGATCAAACGCTCGAACAGGCGGCTCGCCCTGCGCATCAGATCCTCGTGACCCAGGGTCATCGGGTCGAACGTACCCGGGTAAACAGCGGTGAGGCGGGTGGCGGAAGTCATGTCCTCAGTTTATCCCCGGCCGAGCGCCTGAAGGACAGCCAGGAGCCCGGCAGCGTCCTATACGCGTTGCAACAGTCCAAAGTGGACTCGCCCGGCGCGAGCGCGGCGCACCATGCGCCAACCCAGGGTCGCGAGGGCTTCGAGGTCGATCGACTGTCCCGACTCGAGGTAGACGCTCCCACCTGGAACGAGCAAGCGCGCCGCGCGCTCGAGCGCCGGCAGGGTCAACCCGGCGCCAAACGGCGGGTCGAGGAAGATCAAGTCGAAGCACGAAGCCGGGCAGGCGGCCATCCACGCCATGGCATCGGTGTTCTCGACACGCACCGATGACGCTCCCAGGCGAGCTCGGATCTGGACGAGCCCATGGGCCAGGGTACGGTCACGCTCGAGCAGCACCACGTGCGCGGCGTGGCGCGACGCGGCCTCGAAACCGAGTGCACCGGAGCCGGCAAAAGCGTCCAGGCAACGCCGGCCGGTCAAATCCTGCCCGAGCCAATTGAATACCGTTTCGCGCACCCGGCTCGCAGAGGGCCGCAAGCCGGCGGCGTCGGCCACCGGCAGTTTGCTGCGCTTCCACTGCCCGCCGATGATTCGCACCGCATGGGGAAAAGAGCCGCGCGGTGCCGCGCTCATTGGGGCACGCTCGGCGCTGCGCGCCGTCCCTCCGAGAGGGAGTATTCGCCCGGGGTCCCGCAGGGGCCCCTTCGTGGCCCTTGGCGGCCGTGCGGGCTCATTGCCGCACCGCTATTCCGTCGCGTGCCAGCAGCGCCTTGGCTTGGCCGATCGTGAATTCACCGTAGTGGAAGATGCTCGCGGCGAGCACCGCGTCGGCGCGACCAAGGCGAATGCCTTCCGACAAATGTTCGAGCGATCCCACCCCACCCGAGGCAATGACGGGAACGCTCACCGCATCGCTCACGGCGCGCGTCAACTCCAGGTCGAAACCCATCTTGGTGCCATCGCGGTCCATGCTCGTCAACAACAATTCGCCGGCGCCTGCCTGCACCATCTGGCGCGCCCAGGCCAAAACATCGAGGCCTGCATTCCTGCGGCCGCCATGCGTATAGACGTCCCAGCCGGCGCCGCGCAAGGCGGCGAGGTCGCCCGAACGCTGCTTCGCGTCGATGGCAACGACGATGCACTGCGCGCCGTATTTGCGCGACGCGTCGGCGATGAGCTGCGGCTGGGCCACCGCCGCGGAATTGAAGCTCACCTTGTCGGCGCCTGCATTGAGCAGGCGCCGCACATCGTCGACGCTGCGCACGCCGCCACCGACGGTGAGCGGAATGAACACTTGCGATGCGACGGCCTCGACGATGTGCAGCATCATGTCGCGCCCGTCGCTGGTGGCCGTGATGTCCAGGAAAGTCAGCTCGTCGGCGCCTTGCTCGTTGTAACGTGCGGCGATCGCCACCGGGTCGCCGGCATCGCGCAAACCGACGAAATTGACGCCCTTGACGACGCGCCCGCCCGTGACATCGAGGCAGGGAATGATGCGTTTGGCGAGCATCCTGTCGACGCCTTGGCGTGGCCCCTAGGCCGCACCGTTCAATTCATCGGCGCGCGCCTGCGCGAGCCCGAAGTCAAGGTCTCCGGTGTAGATGGCCCGGCCGCAAATCAAGCCGCTGATGCCCTGGTCTGCCACGGCACAGAGCTTTTCGACATCGGCCATACCGCTCAAGCCACCCGAGGCGATGACAGGAATGGTGAGCGCCTGCGCGAGCTTGACCGTGGCCTCGATATTGATGCCGTGCAGCATGCCGTCGCGGCCTATGTCGGTGTAGACCACGCCTTCAACGCCGTAATCCTGGAATTTCCTTGCCAGGTCCACGACTTCGTGGCCAGTGAGCTTGCTCCAGCCGTCGGTGGCGACCTTGCCGTCTTTCGCATCCAGCCCGACGATGATGTGGCCACCGAAGGCGCTGCACGAGTCTCGCAAAAAACCGGGGCTCTTCACCGCAGCGGTGCCGATGATGATGAAGCTCAAGCCGTCGTCGAGATAGCGCTCGATCGTGTCGAGGTCGCGGATACCGCCACCGAGCTGAACCGGGATCTCGTCGCCGATTTCCGCCAGGATCGCCTTGATCGCACCTTCGTTGACGGGCTTGCCGGCAAACGCGCCGTTCAGGTCGACGAGGTGCAGTCGCCGCGCCCCGGCGTCGACCCAGCGCCTGGCCATTGCGGCGGGGTCGTCACTGAAGATCGTGCTTTGTTTCATGTCGCCTTGCTTGAGGCGGACGCAGTGACCGTCTTTCAGGTCGATCGCGGGAATCAGCAGCATGGCCGAGCGCAGGAGTCGATGTGTGGGGAAGCTATCCGAGACGAAGAGGACAACGTGTCGTGAACACCGCGGAACAGAGCCGTCACGGATTCCAGTGCAGGAAGTTGCGATAGAGCGTCAAACCTTGCTCGGCACTCTTCTCGGGATGAAACTGGGTAGCGAAAATATTATCGCGTGCCAGCGCGCAGGTAAAGCTCCCGCCGTAGTCGGCTTGGCCGACACTGTGCTGTTCGTCAACGGGTACAGCGAAATAGCTGTGCACGAAATAGAAGTAACTTTGATCCGGTACTCCCGCCCACAGCGCATGTGCGCGCACCTGGCGCACCCGGTTCCAGCCCATTTGCGGAACTTTGTAGCGGCTGCCATCGCTCTGGCGCCGGCCGTCGAGATCGAAGCGCTTCACCTTGCCGGCGATCAGCCCCAAGCCCTGCGTCGGGCCTTCTTCACTGCTCGACAAGAGCATCTGCATGCCGATGCACACGCCCATCAAGGGTTTACGCTCGGCGGCGTCGAGCACGGCATCGCGCAGCCCTGAGTCGCGCAGTTCGCGCATGCAGTCGGGCATGGCCCCCTGACCCGGCAGCACGATGCGCTCGGCCGCCAGCACCTGTTCGGGTTTTGCAGTGACGATGACCTCGATGGCGCAGCCCCGCGCCACATGCTGCACCGCCTGCGACACAGAACGCAGGTTGCCCATGCCGTAGTCGACCACGGCGACGGTGCGCTTCATCACCTTGCGTCCACTCAAAGGCTCCCCTTCGTCGACGGCACCACGCCGACCGAGCGTGCGTCGATCCCCACCGCCATGCGCAATGCCCGCCCGAAGGCCTTGAATACGGTTTCGGCCTGGTGATGTGCGTTCTGCCCCTTCAGGTTGTCGATATGCAGGGTCACTGCGCAATGGTTCGCAAAGCCCTGGAAGAACTCGAAGGCGAGCTGCGTATCGAAGCCGCCGACCATGCCGCTCTTGAACGGCACGTCCATGTGCAGGCCCGGCCGGCCGGAGAAGTCGATCACGACACGCGATAGCGCTTCGTCCAGGGGCACATAGGCATGGCCGTAGCGCGTCAGGCCTGCTCTGTCGCCCACCGCCTGGGCCACTGCCATGCCCAGGGTGATGCCCACGTCTTCCACCGTGTGATGGCCGTCGATGTGCAAGTCGCCCTTCGCGTCGACGTCCAGGTCGATCAGACCGTGCCGCGATACCTGATCGAGCATGTGGTCGAAAAAGCCGATCCCCGTGGCGAGCCTGGATCGCCCGGTGCCGTCGAGGTTGATCTGCACGCGGATCTGCGTCTCTTTGGTGTTGCGCGTGACTTGGGCAGTCCGATCGCTCATCTCAGGCTCGCTTTCAAGGCGTCGATCATCAGCGCGTTTTCTTCCGCAGTGCCCACGGTCAGGCGCAGGCAGTTGCTCACCAGCGGGTGCAGGGCCGAGACGTTCTTGATCAACACGCCGAGCTGTTTCATCGCGTCGAAGCAGCGTTCGGAGTCGGGCACCCGAATCAGGATCATGTTGGCTTCGCTCGGGTAGGCCCTCACCCCGGCGATTTGCATGAGCGCTCGGCCCAGGCGCGCGCGCTCGTCGCGCAGGCACGCGGCCTGGCGCGCAAATTCGTCGGCGTGTTCCAGCGCGAACAGCGTCGCTTCGGCGTTCAGCACGCTGACGTTGTACGGCGGGCGCACCTTATCGATCTCATCGATCAGCGCCGCAGCCCCCGCCATGTAGCCCAGCCGCACTCCCGCCAAGCCGAACTTGCTCAGTGTGCGCAGCACCAGCACGTGCTCGTGCGCGCCCATGCGCTGCATCCAGGTGCGCGATGCGAACGGCTGGTAGGCCTCGTCGAACACCACCAGGCCGCTCTGCGCCCCGACGGCGGCAACAATGCGGTCGATGACGGTGTCGTCGAAAAGATTCGCGGTCGGATTGTTCGGATAGGCGATGTAGGTGATTGCCGGCCGGTGCTGTTCGATCGCCGCGAGCATCGCCGGCTCGTCGAGCTCAAACTCAGCCGTCAACGGCACACCGATGAAGTTCAACCCCTGCAGCTTGGCCGACATCGCGTACATCACGAACCCGGGCAGCGGCGCCAACACTGTGTTGCCGGGCACATCGGCAGCCATCGCCAGGAGACTGATCAACTCGTCGGAGCCGTTGCCCAGCATCAGCTTCGCTGTCGGCGGCGGTTTCACATGCTCGGCCAGGGCGGCGATCACATCGGCTACACATTGCGAGGGGTAGCGATTGAGCGCGACACGGCCCAGACGTTCTCCGAGTTCGCGCTGCAAAGGCGGGGGCAGGCGAAACGGGTTCTCCATCGCATCGAGCTTGACCATGCCTGCGCTGGGCTGGACGGCATACCCGTGCATGGACTGAACGTCTTGGCGGATCACGCGCTCGATGCGCTGTGCCAGCGTCGTCACGATGCAAGCCCGATCTGCTGTGGCGTCGTTGTGAAGGGGCTGACCACCTGCACGCCGTCGATCTGCTGGCCGTGTTGCAAGTCAACGCTCAGCAGATGGTCGCAGCTCTGTTGCTGCGCCGACGCGACGATCAGCGCGTCCCAATAGTTGAGGTCGAAGCGGCTTTCGATCGCCCACGCCGATTCGACGGTGCCATGGTCAATCGCCCAGGGTTGCCAGTTCTGATAGCGGCGCACTTCAGCCCGGGCGTCACCGGCCGAGATGGCGCTCGTGAAATTCCTGCGGGCGTTGCTGTAAAACTCATTCAGCACCTGGGTGCTGAGGCGCCCGCAGTGGTGCTGCCAGCAAAACGAGACCCAGGTCTGCGCAGCTGCACGCTTGGCCGGGTCGCGGGCGTCGAAACAATACAGCAGCACCTTGGTGTCGACGAATACCGCGCGGCTCACGTCACGCCCCGCGTATACATCTCCTCCCGTGTGAGGTAGCTCCCGTTGCCTGTGCCCCAGCTCTTGAACTCCAGGGCCTCGCGCATCGCCCGCTCGTAGGCATCGTCGCGTCGCATTTTTTCGGCCAGCAATTCGCCCACGAGTCTGGACACGCTGGTGTTGCGCCGGGCCGCCTCCATGCGCGCCCAGTCGGCCACCTTGTCATCCATCGTGATCGTCACGTTCTTCATGACTGTTCCACAGAAATTTGCCATGCACTATTTTCGTGTTGCACGAACTTCGTGTCAACGATCGACGACCCTGAGACGCATTTCAGCGGCCCGAGCGTGTGCCTGCAAGCCTTCACCCATTGCGAGCTCGATCGCGATCGGTCCAAGGATGTTTGCACTCGCTTCGCTTATTTCAATGATGCTGCTTCGCTTCTGGAAATCGTAGACCCCCAAGGGAGAGGAAAACCGGGCGGTGCCGGAGGTGGGCAACACATGGTTGGGTCCGGCGCAGTAGTCACCCAAGGCTTCGCTGCTGTACGCGCCGAGAAAGATAGCACCCGCATGCAGGAGCAGCGGCTCCCAGCGATGCGGATCGCTTGCTGCCACCTCGAGATGCTCTGGCGCGATGCGGTTGGCGATGGCGCAAGCTTCTTCCATCGAGCGCGTGTGGATCAATGCGCCACGGCCTTCGAGCGACGCGCGGATGACGTCGCGGCGCGGCATTTCGGTCAGCAGGCGATCGATCGCGGCCATGACAGCGGCGATATACGCGGTGTCGGGGCACAACAGAATGCTCTGCGCCAGCTCGTCGTGCTCGGCCTGGCTGAACAAGTCCATCGCCACCCATTCGGGCGGCGTGCTGGCGTCGGCGAGCACGAGAATTTCGCTCGGGCCGGCGACCATGTCGATCCCGACCTTGCCAAAGACGCGGCGTTTCGCGCTCGCCACGTAGGCGTTGCCCGGGCCGGTGATCTTGTCCACGGCAGGAATGGTCGCCGTGCCATAGGCCAACGCCGCAATCGCCTGCGCGCCGCCGATCGTAAAGACACGGTCCACGCCGGCGAGCGCCGCAGCGGCCAGCACCAGCGGGTTGCGTTCGCCGCGCGCGCCAGTTGCCTTGTCGAGATCAGCCCCCCCGGCGGCCACGCTGCCCAGGACGGGCGTGGGAACGACGAGGATGATTTCGCCCACCCCTGCCACGCGGGCCGGCACCGCGCACATCAACACGCTGGACGGGTAAGCAGCCTTGCCGCCGGGCACATAGATGCCCACGCGGTCCAGCGGCGTCACCTTTTGGCCGAGCAGGGTGCCGGTCGCCTCGCGGTAGCTCCAACTGCGGCCGCAAGCTTGCAGTTGGTGTTCGTGGTAGCCGCGGATGCGCGCCGCGGCTGCTTCCAAAGCCGAGCGTTGTCCAGGCGTGATGGTGCCCAGTGCTGCGCGCAATTCGTCCTGGCCGATCTCGAGCGCATCGAGCGACGCGGCGGCGAGGCCGTCGTAGCGGCGCGTGCACTCCAGTACCGCAGCGTCGCCGCGCTCACGCACGTCGGCAACGATTTCGGCGACCCGCGCCTCGATCGCCGCATCGGTTTGCGCTGACCAATGCAGAACACGCTGCAATTGCGTCTCGAAGTCCGGCGCAGTTGTGCAGAGCTGGGTGATCGCGACTTTCATGGGCTGAACCGCACGGCGGCGGCGAACGCGTCGATCAGGTCGCGCAACTTTTCGCGCTCCAGCTTGAGCGACGCCTGGTTGACGATCAGCCGCGCCGAGATCGGCATGATGGCTTCCACCTCGACCAGGTGGTTTGCCGCCAGCGTACTGCCACTGGAGACCAGGTCGACGATCGCATCGGCCAGGCCCGTCAGCGGCGCCAGCTCCATCGAGCCGTAGAGCTTGATGAGGTCGACGTGGACTCCCTTGTCGGCGAAATGATCGCGTGCGATGCGCGTGAACTTGGTCGCGACGCGAATCCGCGAACCCTGTTTGACGGCACCCAGATAGTCGAAATCGGCGCGTGCCGCCACGCTCATTCGGCAGCGTGCAATCTTCAAATCCAAGGGCTGGTACAGGCCAAGCCCGCCATGTTCGAGCAGGGTGTCCTTGCCCACCACGCCCAGATCGGCGCCGCCGTACTGCACATAGGTCGGCACGTCGCTCGCCCGTACCAGCACCAGGCGAAGGTCGCCGCGGCTCGTTGCGACGATGAGCTTGCGGCTCTTCTCCGGGTCTTCGGCCACGTCGATGCCGGCGGCCTTCAGAAGCGGCAAGGTCTCGTCGAAGATTCGGCCCTTGGACAAGGCCAAGGTGATCACGATCGCGCTCCGGCTGCCGGCATCATCGGACCCTCTCGACATCGGCACCGATCGCCCGCAACTTGGTCTCCATCCGGTCGTAGCCGCGGTCGAGGTGATAAATCCGGTCCACCACGGTCTCGCCATCGGCCACCAAGCCGGCGATCACCAGGCTCGCCGATGCCCGCAAATCCGTCGCCATCACAGTCGCGCCCGAAAGTCGCTGCACTCCCTGGACCGTCGCCGTTCGGCCGTCGACCTGGATCTCGGCGCCCAGGCGCAACAACTCGTTGACGTGCATGAAGCGGTTCTCGAAGATCGTCTCGGTCACGGTGGAGCGACCTTGCGCGATGCAGTTGAGCACCATGAACTGTGCTTGCATGTCGGTCGGGAATGCAGGGTACTCGCTGGTGCGAATGCTCACGGCCTTCGGCCGGTCGTGGCAGCGAATGCGAATCCAATCATCGCCGCTGTCGATGCTGGCGCCCGCCTCGCGCAGCCTGTCGATCACGGCGCCCAGGTGTGCGGCACGCGCACCGCGCAACACCACCTTGCCGCCGGCCGCCGCCACGGCACACAGGAATGTGCCCGCCTCGATGCGGTCCGGAACAATGCAGTGTGCCTTCGCGCCCCCCAGACCGTGCAGCGAATCGACGCCCTGGATCGTGATGCGCCGCGTGCCATGGCCCTCGATGCGCGCACCCATTGCGATCAGCATCTGCCCGAGATCGACGATCTCGGGCTCTTGCGCTGCGTTGTCCAGAACGGTTTCGCCTTGCGCCAACGTCGCCGCCATCAGAAGGTTCTCTGTGCCCGTCACCGTGACCATGTCGGTCGCGATTCGCGCGCCGCGCAGGCGCTTTGCCGTGGCGACGATGTAGCCGTGCTCGACCGTGATGTTCGCTCCGAGCGCTTGCAGGCCTTTGATGTGCTGGTCTACCGGCCGCGAACCGATGGCGCAACCGCCGGGCAGGGACACCCTGGCCTGCCCACAACGCGCAAGCAGCGGCCCCAATACGAGGATCGAAGCGCGCATCGTCTTCACGAGTTCATACGGTGCCTCGGGCGAGCCGACCCTGGCGGCGTCGACGTGCACCGTGCCCGAATGCTGAGCGTCGCGCTGCGCGCTCACCCCCATATGGCGCAGCAACTTCAGAATGGTCGCAACGTCTTGCAGGTGCGGCACGTTGCTCAGCGTGACCGGGTCGCGCGTCAGCAGTGCCGCGCAGATCTCGGGAAGGGCTGCGTTCTTCGCCCCCGAAACGATCACTTCGCCTTCGAGATGGCGGCCGCCGCGAATGAGGAGTTTGTCCATGGTCGCTGGCGCAGGACCCCTGCGCGTTCGCGCCCGCTCTGGGCGGGCCGATCCGACACAGTGGCGCCTGCGGCGTTCAGTGGTGGTGGGCGGCCGCAGCGTCCGGGCTCGCGGCCCATTCGGCCGGGGTCAGCGTCTTCATCGACAAGGCGTGGATCTGCTCGCGCATTCTATCGCCCAGGGCGCGGTAGACGCGCTGGTGGCGCGCGATGCGGCTCGTACCTTCGAACTCGGCCGACACGATGGTGGCAAAGAAGTGGCGGCCATCGCCTTGCACTTCGAGATGTTCGCAGGCCAGGCCCTGCGCGATGAAGCGCTCGATCTCGGCAGGAGTGGGGTCGGCCATGGCGAAATTATGCGTCAGGTGGCCCGGCCCGAGCTTTGCGCTTGCAGGCGCCGAGTCCTTCGCCGGGGGCGGGCCCGCGCACAGGCGGGGCCCCCGCCTGCACACCTTCAATGGCGTAACTTGTACCCGCTGCGCAGCAGTTGCAGGCCCAGGCTGCACACCAAGGCGAGGCTCGCCCCGACCACGCCCAGGCTCAGCCAGGGCGAGACGTCGCTGACGCCGAAGAAGCCGTGACGAAACCCGTCGATCATGTAGAAGAACGGGTTCAGGTGGCTGATGCTGCGCCAGGAAGGAGGCAGCGAATGCACCGAATAGAACACACCCGAGAGGAATGTCATCGGCATCACGATGAAGTTCTGGAACGCAGCGATCTGGTCGAATTTTTCTGCCCACAGGCCGGCCACCAGACCCAAGCTGCCCATCAGGGCCGCACCCATGAGGGCGAAGACCGCGATCCACAGAGGCTGCGCGAAGCCGGGCGGCGCGAACCACCAGGTCACCGCGAAAACACCCGAACCCACCGCCACACCACGCACCACCGCCGCTCCGACATAGGCGACAAACCAGGCCCAAGGCGACAGCGGTGTGACGAGCAAGAACACCAGATTGCCGCTGAGCTTGCTCTGGATCAGCGACGAACTGCTGTTCGCAAAGGCGTTTTGCAGCACGCTCATCATCACCAGGCCGGGTATCAGAAAGCTCGTGTAGCCCACCTGGTTGAAGACTTTCACATGGTCTTCGAGCACATGGCCGAAGATCAGCAGATAGAGCACCGCCGTCAGCACCGGCGCGGCGACGGTTTGCACGCTGACTTTCCAAAATCGCAGGACCTCCTTGCGCAACAGCGTGCCGGCACCGGCCCATGAAATGCTCGTGGCCGTCATTTCCGCCCCTGCGCGGCGGCGTACCGCAGCAACACCCCGGAGTCCGCTTCGGCCAGCCGGGCTAAGGCCGGCGAAGGCGCAGGCACGCTCGCCATGATTTCGAGGAAGACATCTTCGAGATCGGCGCGGCCGATCTCGAGGTCCTCCACAGCCACCCCGGCGGCGCGCAAGGCGGCGAGGATGGCTTCGACTTCGGCGGCATCGTGCGTGCTGAGCTGCACGATACGCCCCGTCACCCGCGCACGCGCCGCGACCGCAGCAGGCAGGACATCGTCAGTCTTGAAGCGCAGCATGGTGCTGGCCGTCCCGGCGAGCAAGGCCGAGGTGCGATCCAGGGCGACGACGCTCCCGTTCTTCAGCATGGCGATGCGTCCACAAAGCGCCTCGGCCTCCTCGAGGTAATGCGTTGTCAAGAGCACCGTGTGGCCCTCTTTGTTAAGGCGTGCGATGAATTGCCACAAGGCCTGACGCAGTTCGACATCGACGCCCGCGGTGGGTTCGTCGAGCACGATGACCGGCGGCCGGTGCACCAGGGCCTGCGCGACGAGCACGCGGCGCTTCATGCCACCCGACAACTGGCGCATGTTCGCGTCGGCCTTGTCCGCCAAGCCCAGGTTGGCAAGCAACTCGTCGATCCAGGCGTCGTTCGCCTTCGCGTCGGTGCGAACCCCGAAGTAACCGCCCTGAATGCGCAGCGTTTCACGCACGCTGAAGAACGGGTCGAACACCAGTTCTTGCGGCACGACACCCAGGCTGCGCCTTGCAGCGGCATAGTCGGTCACGACGTCGTGGCCGAGCACGGTGACCGTGCCCGAATTCGCGCGCGCCAGCCCGGCCAATACGCTGATCAGAGTGGTCTTGCCCGCACCATTGGGGCCGAGCAGGCCGAAAAATTCGCCCGATTCAATGTCGAAGCTCACATCGGCCAGGGCCTGGACCTCGCGGTGTCCGCTGGGATAGGACTTGCTGACGTGCTGGAATGAAACGGCGGGCATGCGGGCGCTGATTCTAGGGCGCCGGGCAGGCTGCGAATCACCGGCTGAGCCCTCGCGTCGAGCGCCGCGGGACGAGTGGCCACTGGCATGGGTCGAGCCGCCCTATGAACGCATGGACGCACGCCGTTGGAGCGCGCGGCACTTGGTGCTAGATTGGCCGCATTTGTCCCGTCATCCCATGGCCTCCCAAACCAAAAAGCCACGCCGCACGGCACAACGCATCCTGGAGGTGACCCTGGAGCTGTTCAATCGTTTCGGCGAGCCTAACGTGTCGACGACGCTGATTTCCGCCGAACTCGGCATCAGCCCGGGGAACCTGTACTACCACTACCCTGCCAAAGACGAACTCATCAATAGCCTGTTTGACCGCTATGAGCGTGCGCTGACAGATCTGCTGCGCGCGGCGCAAGATGTTCGCGATGTCGAAGATGCATGGCTGTTCCTGCACATGCTGTTCGAGTTGGTCTGGCAGTACCGCTTTCTCTACCGGGATCTGAACGACTTGCTGTCGAAGAATCGCCGCCTCGAAACGCACTTTCAGGGGGTGTTGAAGAACAAGGGCCAAGCCGTGCAGAAGATGCTGGCTGGCCTGAGCGGCGAAGCTGCGATCCAGATCGCATCGCGCGACGTCGAACCCGTGGCCACTGCGATGGTGGTGGTGCTGACGTATTGGTTGAGCTATGAATACGTACGCGACCCGCGCCATGCACTGGAACCCGAATTCGCCAGCGCTGCCCTGCTGCGTGGCGCGTTTCACGTATTGAGCTTGCTCACGCCCTATCTCGAAACGGGCCAGCGCGAGCATTTGCAGACGCTCGCCGGGCGCTACGTCGGGACCGAAATCGCGCACGGGCAGATGCACGAACGTCGGGCGTGACCATGGGCGCGCGCGGTCGCGCCCGGCCTTGCGCACAGCGAGATCTCAGTGGCGCTCCACACGGTAGTGATAACCGGCTGCAAACGGTCCTTGCACCGAGGTTTCCGTGCCGTCTGGCCAGCGCACTCGGATTTGATCGATGTGATCCTCCTTGCCGAGCCCGAAGAAAGCGACCGGTGCATCGAAGCTCATGTAGCCACCCCCTGCTTTGATCTCGCGCACCTGTTGTCCGCGACTCCCGGCGTAGCGAATGAACACTTTGGCGCCGATTCCAGAACGATTGCCCCTTCCATCGTTCAGGCTGACCGCCAAACTGTGATGCTGCTGCGTGGCGCGGTTTTCGAAGACTCGCACCGGCCCGACGGCCCCGTTCGCGATGATGTCGAGGTCACCATCGTTGTCGTAGTCGACGAAGGTGAAGGAATAGATTCCGAAGTCCTCGACCAATCCATGGCTGAACTGGCGCTGTTCGAAACGCTTGCCCTCGACATTGCGCATGAACACGTTGAAGCCGTAGCCCGATCCGCGAACCGCGCCTTCGGCGTTGAAGATGTCTTGGTAGCCATCGTTATCGAGATCGGCGAATTTTGCGTTCCAGGTCCAGCCGCCGGGATGAACAAACGCATCCGGAGTGTCGCGATTGATGTCCACGAAAGCCTGGCCGTCGAAGCGATACACAAAATTGGCGTCGCCTTGCGGCAGCGCCCCCGGGCCGTCCTCGCGCACGATCAAACGGCCGCGCGCGCCGAGCACTGCGCACACCTCGCCGATCAGCGCATCGGCGCCGAAGCGGGTCTTGCATTCGCGCGGATCGGAGTGGTTGGTGATCAGGTGCCACATCG
The DNA here is from genome assembly GCA_049297615.1 of Burkholderiaceae bacterium. Taxonomy (GTDB): domain Bacteria; phylum Pseudomonadota; class Gammaproteobacteria; order Burkholderiales; family Burkholderiaceae_C; genus JAEMQF01. The sequence goes on along the minus strand of JBAQUQ010000131.1, from coordinate 1,126 downwards.
CGACGAGCAGGCAGCCGTTGACCTGGTGCGCGTCGCCCAAGCTCTTGCATCGCTCCACGTCCACGCTCTTGACGGGGGCTGTCCCGGCCAGGAAGTTCGTCTCGCGCACGCGCCGGCACTGATCGCGATAAGCCGCGTCCCCGATGGTGTCGCAGGTGGCCGCGGTCCACTTCGCTTGCATGTAGGTCGCGGGCAACACACCGTCGATCGTCGTTTTACCGGTGCTCTTGGCGGTCGAGGTGGTGCCGAAGGTCAGCAGATCGAGCTGCAGATCATTGTCGATGTCCGCCGTGTCGGCACTCATCGAAAAGAACGGCGTGCGCGCAAGCAGGGCGCCTTGTGCGTTCACCGCCTTGAACCCATTGGCCGTGGCCAGCATGATTCTGTCGGGCGCGATGAAGTCGTTGCCGAAGTAGAGGTCGAGCCGCCCGTCGTTGTTGAGGTCGGACACCAGGGTCGACATGGTTTCGCCGGAATCGATCTCGAGCGGCGTGTCGCGAAACCCGGCCTTGCCGCCGTTGAACAGAACCGAGTTGGCGCGGCCGCGCGCCATCTGATGCGATCCCGTCACCACGCCCAAGGCCATATTGCCGTTGACGACGTCGAGCAGTCCGTTGCCGTCGATGTCGGCGAATGCAGGACTGACGGTGAGGATGCCGGCATTGTTCGGCAGCGCGACGCGCTGCGCGTAGTCGAACTCGCCGCCTTGGTTGTAGAGAACGAAGTTGCCGTGGTTGAAGCTCGTGATGACGAGGTCCGGCCAGCCGTCGTTGTCCATGTCGACGAAGGCCACAGCATAGATCTTCAGGTGATTGTCCTGGGCATTGCGCAGCGGCGCCGCTTCGAAGCGGCCGCCGCGGTTGACGTAGATCAGCACTCCGTCGTCGCTGCCGAAGGCGATGTCCTGCCAGCCATCGCGATTGAAGTCTCCCGATGCCGTGCCGCGCCCGATCCAGAACGGATCGGAGTAATCGCGCACGTCGTAGCGCCATCCCACGGTCAGGCCGAGCGCGGGGCCTTCGTGTTGCAGGAAGGTCGGCGTTGCGCCGGCGCTGGCCGGGCGAAACGGCGCGCGCGTGACGCGCACTCCGGCGCCTGTGAGTACGGTGGCGAATTCAACAGGCGG
>JBAQUQ010000130.1:0-1719 GCA_049297615.1 Burkholderiaceae bacterium | reverse complement strand
CCCGAGCCCAATGCACTGGCCGGGACATCGGCGCCTGGGTCGGCGGGCGTGTCGGCGGACGCATGCGCAGCTGCCAGCACGCCCCGGCTCGCCGCCAGCACGGCCTCGACGATCTTTCGATAGCCGGTACAGCGGCACAACACGCCGCTCAGGGCGTCGAGCACGTCGGCCTCGCTCGGCTGAGGCTTGCGCCGCAGCAGCGCCTCGGCGCTCATCAGCATGCCGGGTGTGCAGACACCGCATTGCGCCGCGCCGCGCTCGACGAAGGCGCGCTGCAATGGCGAGAGCGCGCCGTCGGCCTCGGCCAGGCCTTCGACGGTGATGACGCTGCGCCCCTCGCACTGGCCGAGCGCGACGAGGCATGAGCACACCTGTTCGCCGTCGAGCAGGACGGTGCACGCGCCGCAGTCGCCGGCGTGGCAGCCGATCTTGGTTCCGCTGAGGTGTAGGTCATCGCGCAACACGTCGGAAAGGCGGCGCCTCGGGTCGGCGGGGATTTCGACGGCCGCGCGGTTCACGTGCAAGCGAGTCACGCGCAGAAGCGTTGCGTCGCGCGCCGTCATGCCGCGAGCTCCCGAAGGCTGCGCTGCAACAGCGTCGCCGTCGCGTCGAGGCGGTAGGCGGCGCTGGCGCGAACGTCGTCGATGGGTTGCAGCGGCGCCAGGTCGGCGTGGCTGACGCTGCAATTCGCCAGGCCGGAGCGGGGCAGTCCGATCAGCCGCGTCTCGAGCGAGTGCAGGCGCTGTGCGCGTTCCGCGCAACTTCCCACCGACACGCCAGCCCAGACCACACGGCGGCTGGCGTCGACGTCGATCAGCAGCGCCACCATCGTGATTGAAATCACCAGATAGCGCCGGCTTCCCAGCTTGATGAACCGCGAGCGCGCCGACGCGCTGCGCCGCGGCACCCACAGGCCCGTCAACAGTTCGTTCGGCGCGAGAACCGTACGCCGATTGCCGAATACGAATTCAGCCACCGGAACGCGCCGTTCGCCGTCGGCCGACTCGAGAACGGCCGATGCGTCCAGCGCCAGCCACACCGGCGTGCCGTCGGCGGCCGGCGAGGCATTGCACAGATTGCCGCCGAGAGTCGCGGTGTTCTGAATCTGCTCGCCGCCGATTTCGCGAGCCGCTTGTTTCAAGGCGTCGAACAGCGGCGGCAGCTCGGCGCGCTGCACGTCGGTCCAGGTCGTCGTCGCACCGAACCACCAGCCCTGCGCGTCGCGACGAATGCCGCGCAGCGCAGGGATACGCGACAGGTCGAGCAGGGGAGCGTCGACGCTGCGGCCCACGCAGGCCGGGTACAGATCGGTCCCGCCGGCCAGCGGCCTGTGCCTGCCCAGCGCCATGCTGCGCAGCGCTTCGGCCACTGTCACGGGTTGCTCGAAGCGCGCAGCGTGCAGCGGGGTCATGGTTCAATCTAGCATGAATCGCATGCACAGCATCGAGCCCGCGTTGCCCATCGCCAGCGTACGCGGCTGGGTCGACGCCGCGCAGCGGATCGTCGTCCTCACCGGCGCGGGCATCTCCACCGAGTCGGGGATCCCCGACTTTCGCGGCCCCCAGGGCGTGTGGACGCGCAACCCGGCAGCGGAAAAGCAATCGACGATTCAGACCTACCTGGCCGACCCTCTGGTGCGCCAGGCCGCCTGGCGCGCGCGCCTGGATCATTCGGCGTGGAGTGCGACGCCCAATCGCGGCCACATGGCCCTGGTCGGGC
>JBAQUQ010000129.1:0-14653 GCA_049297615.1 Burkholderiaceae bacterium | reverse complement strand
GCCCCAAGCCGGGCGCACCCCCTCGGGGGGCGGCGCCGCAGGCGCCTGGGGGCTGTCATCAGAAGAATACGTCACCGGCAACAACGACGCCGACGCTGTGTATCTGCTGCAATGGGTGGAGCGGCGCTTTCCGCAATGGCACGACGCGCTGCGCGAACACCTTGTCGCCTGGGGCGGCAATTCGAGCGGCGTCAACGTGGCGAACATCGACAACCTGGGCCATGTGCACCCCGACACCATGTGGTGGCATCACAGCCTGGGCAATGTGCGCAGCCGCCCCTTCTCTGCCATCTGGGCCGACACGTCCGAGCCGCTGATGGCAGGCCTGAAGGCGAAACCGCGCCCGGTTCAGGGCCGCTGCGCGCAATGCCTGCATTTCGACATCTGCGCCGGCAACACGCGCGTGCGCGCCCAGCAAGTCACGGGCAATGCCTGGGCCGAGGATCCAGGTTGTTATCTGGAGGACGCCGAGATCGGCGTCGCGACGCGCGGCGCAAGACCGGCCCTCAGCCCCGCCAGGCACATGGAGCACTGACGATGCGTGGCAGCATTGAATTCGCTTGGCGCTTGGCCCTCGCGGCGGGCTTGGCTCTGCTGGGCGTCGATAGGGCGCGGTCCGCCGAGCCCGAGCTGTTATATCAACAGCACTGTGCCGCCTGCCACGGCGTGCAGCGCACCGGTTCGATGGGTCCGGCCCTGCTGCCCGAGAGCCTGGAGCGGCTGCGCCGCGCCGAGGCGCTGAAGGTCATCACGCAGGGCCGCGTCGCGACCCAGATGCAGGGCTTTGGCGACAAGCTCGCACCCGAAGAGCTTGCCGCACTCGCCCAGTGGATCTACAGCCCCGTGGCACCGGCGCCGCGCTGGGCCGAAGCCGACATCCGCGCCTCGCGCGTGCAGACCGCCGACGCGTCCCTGCTGCCGAACAAGCCCCAATGGGCCGCCGATCCGATGAACCTGTTCGTCGTCGTCGAAGGCGGCGACCACCATGTCAGCCTCGTCGACGGCGACCGCTTCGAGCCCGTGCACCGCTTCGCATCGCGCTACGCGCTGCACGGCGGACCGAAGTTCACGCCCGACGGGCGTTTCGTCTTTTTCGGCTCGCGCGACGGCTGGATCACCAAGTACGACCTGTGGAATCTGCGCCTCGTCGCCGAAGTGCGCGCGGGACTGAACATGCGCAACGTCGCGGTCAGCGGCGACGGCCGCTGGGTGCTCGCAGCGAACTACTTCCCGCACACGCTGGCCTTGTTCGACGCCGAGCTGAACCTCGTCAAGACCTTCGCCGCGACGACACAGGACGGCACATCGAGCTCGCGCGTCTCGGCGGTCTACGACGCCGCGCCGCGCAAGAGTTTCATCGTCGCGTTGAAAGACATTCCCGAGCTTTGGGAGATCTCCTATGACGCAGCCGCCGAAGACATATTCGACGGCCTGGTGCACGACTACCGCATGCGTGAAGGCATCGGCAAGCGCGGTTTCCTCGGCGTGAAACGCACGCCCCTGGACGAGCCGCTCGACGACTTCTTCTTCGACCAGGGCTATATCCACGTGCTGGGGGCGACGCGGCCGAAGCCCGGCGAGGCCGCGAGCGAAGGCCGGCCGAGCGCCCAGGTGATCAACCTGAACGTGCGGCGCCGCATCGCGACCCTGCCGATCGCCGGCATGCCGCACCTGGGCTCGGGAATCACCTTCGCCTGGAACGGCAGCACCGTGATGGCCAGCCCGAACCTGCGCGACGGAGCCCTGGACGTGATCGACATGAAGACCTGGAAACTGGTGAAGACGATTCCCCTCGCGGGGCCGGGCTTCTTCCTGCGCAGCCACGAGGCGAGCCGCTACGCCTGGACCGACTCGATGATGAGCGCGACGGCCAAAGACACGCTGACGATCATCGACAAGCGCACGCTGGAGGCCGTCGCGCAGGTGCGCGAGCCTGGCCGCACACTCGCCCACGTCGAGTTCACCAAGGACGGCCGCCATGCGCTGGCCAGCCTGTGGGAGAACGACGGCGCCTTGATCGTCTACGACGCCGCGACGTTCAAGGAAGTGAAGCGTCTGAAGATGAACAAGCCGGTGGGCAAGTACAACGTGTGGAACAAGATCAACCGCTCCGAGGGGACGTCGCATTGAGCGGGCGCAAGGCCGGCTCCTGTGAACCCGCCCGGGCGAAATTACTCCTCGTGCCGCCGGCGATGTTGATCTGACTCAATTCTCATGCCTGCGAGCGCCGGAAAATATTCCGTGCGCATCAGTTGCGGTGACATTGGAGCTTGCCATGGATCACAAACTTCATCTTCTCGAGTCGTTCACGGCGCGCGGCTCGGACGGTTCGATCTACAAGGTGTGCGGCTACGAGCGCCTGGCCAGGGATGAATCGCTCGTCGACGGCCAGGAACACTGGGAGCCCACCGGCGTGGCCGAATACCGGCTGGCCAATGGTGAGCGTGTCGAGGTCGGCAACGACGGTTCGATGCGCATCGCCGGCTCCGGGATCGAATTGAGCGCTCGCCATCCTCATTGAGTGGCTCGCGACGCCCGGCGGGGGCGCCGAGACGGGTCAACGCCGCACGCAGCTCACCCATGGCGAGGCTGCGTGCGAGCTGGGTCACGGGCGAACGGCAATTTCGTTCTTGACCAGCTTCACACCGTTGACTTTCCAGGCGATGGCCTCGGCGCTGGCCTTCTCGGTGTAGTTCTTCGCGAAGCCCGACAGCATGACGGTGCCGTTCAGAGTTTCGACACCGATGCTGGTGGCGTCGACATCCGAGTTACCGACGAAGCGGCCTTTCACCGTGGTGGTGATCGTGGTGTCGTCGACATAGGCCCCCACCGTTTCCTGGCCGCGTGTGACGGCGCAGCCCGAAGCGGCGAGCAGCGCGAAGGAAGAAACGGCGACTGCGAGAGTGATACGAGCATTCATGGTGAATCTCCAATGCAAGATGAGGGGGTGATGATGACCGGCCGGTGCGGCAACGCACCCACCGATGAGTCCACTTTAGAGATCCACGCCCTGCGCAAACATCGGCGCCAGCCGCGTTGCTGTGTAGGACGATGGCGCGTGCTACCGGTCAAGATCGGCGCGCAACGGCGCTCACGGCGTGCACCGATTGCTTTGGGCCCAGCAAGTCTTGGCGGCGCGAGCCACAGCCATAGGCGGCAAATCGGGTCATGACCAGATGCCTGCCGAGTACGCCAACCTTCCCGGTCTTCGCTGCGCCGCAGGTCAGGCCAGAAGGCGCACCGTGTTCACGCGGCCGCACGTCAATGCAGCGTCGCTTGCGTCATGACCGGCAGGGCGAAGTCGCGTCCGACCAATGCCCGTGCGGAGAAGTAGTTGATGCGCGCGAGTTCGCTGAGTGAATCGAGATCGACCCGGCCGGCCGCATCGCAATGAAACGTGTAGCCGCGGCCTTTGTCGAACAAGGACTGGAAGCGCAGCTCGAAACCAGCGAGCTGGTCCGAGGACAACGACGATGAGTTCATGGCAGTGCTCCGGTTGCGTGGCGAGTGAGATCGTCACGAAAACAGTTTTAGGCCTTTCGATCGCGAAGTTCTGCGAGGTGCCACGCATAAAGTGGGTGGAATTTGTCCCGCAGGCCAGCCGCGACGTGGTTGCCGGGGAATTGGCGACCCGATGCGACGACGCACCAACACCGTCCGAAAGATCGTTACCATGCGCCGTTGCAGTATGCGGCCGGGCCACCCGCGGCGTGTTGCAGACGGTCGCGCCCTTTGTTGCCCCTGCGACAAGCGCGGTCCTCGCCACGCAGGCTTGCAGGGCTCTCGAGGAAGTGCACCATGGTCGAAAGCGGAAACAGTACCAGCGACCTTGGAACGAAGCTTGGCACCACCAAAGGGCGGCGCAAGGAAACCTTGCTCAAGACCGGGGCCTTGCAGAAGGCGATCTTCAACAGCGCCAACTTCTCGAGCATCGCCACCGATGCGAAGGGCGTGATTCAAATCTTCAACGTCGGCGCCGAACGTATGCTGGGCTACGCGGCCGCCGACGTGGTGAACAAGATCACTCCGGCGGACATTTCCGATCCACAGGAAATCATCGCGCGTGCCGAGGCGTTGAGCGTCGAGCTCGCCACGCCGATCGCGCCTGGCTTCGACGCCTTGGTCTTCAAGGCCTCACGCGGCATCGAGGACATCTATGAGCTGACCTACATCCGCGAGGACGGCAGTCGATTTCCCGCGGTCGTCTCGGTCACGGCGCTGCGCGACGTTCAAAACGCCATCATCGGCTACCTGCTGATCGGTACCGACAACACTGCCCGTCAACGGGTTGAAGCCGAACGCAAGAAGCTCGATCAGCGACTGCGCGACCAGCAGTTCTACACGCGCTCGCTCATCGAATCGAACATCGACGCGCTCATGACGACGGATCCGTCGGGCATCATTTCGGACGTCAACAAGCAGATGGAGGCGCTCACCGGTTGCACGCGTGACGAGTTGATCGGTGCGCCGTTCAAGAACTACTTTACCGACCCGCAACGCGCCGAGGCCGGGATCAAGCGGGTGTTGAACGAAAACAAGGTGACCGACTACGAACTCACCGCACGCGCCAGAGACGGCAGGCAGACTGTCGTGTCCTACAACGCAACCACCTTCTACGATCGCGACCGGAATTTGCAAGGCGTGTTTGCCGCCGCGCGCGACGTGACGGAACGCCAACTCCTGGACCAGGCGCTGCGCGAAACCAACGTCGCGCTGGAGAGCGCCAAGTTTGCGGCGGAAAAGGCGAATCTCGCGAAATCGGAGTTCCTCTCCAGCATGAGCCACGAACTGCGCTCGCCGCTGAATGCGATCCTCGGATTCGCCCAGTTGATCGACTCGGGCTCGCCAACGCCCACTCCGAATCAAAAGTCCAGCGTCGATCAGATTCTCCAGGCCGGGTGGTACCTGCTGGAGCTGATCAACGAAATCCTCGATCTCGCATTGATCGAGTCCGGCAAGCTGTCGCTGTCCAAGGAACCCCTGTCGCTTGGCGAAGTATTGGGCGATTGCGAAGCCATGATCGAGCCGCAGGCGCAGACAAGCGCCATCCTGGTCACGTTTCCACGATTCGACCGCCCCTGCTATGTGAATGCCGACCGGACCCGGACCAAGCAGGTTCTTATCAACCTGCTTTCCAACGCGATCAAATACAACCGCGCGGGGGGCAAGGTCGAAGTGAGGTGCAGCGCGATCACCGCGCAGCGCATCCGTATCAGCGTTCACGACACGGGCGAAGGGCTGCTCCCGGAAAAACTCGCACAACTGTTCCAGCCGTTCAATCGGCTCGGACAAGAGGCCGGTGATACGGAAGGTACCGGCATCGGTCTGGTGGTGAGCAAGCGCCTGGTCGAATTGATGGGAGGCGAAATCGGCGCGGAAAGCTCGGTCGGGGTGGGCAGCGTGTTCTGGATCGAACTGGACTCGAGCGCCGCACCGGAGTTGGGCACCGAATCCGTGCAAGCCAAGGCTGCGGCGGCGCAATGTTCGCTGGCGCAAGCCGGTGTGCAGACTTACACCTTGCTCTGTGTCGAGGACAACCCGGCCAACTTGATGCTGATCGAGAAACTCGTCGCGCGCCGGCCGGAGATTCGTTTGCTGAGCGCGCGAGACGGCACGCTCGGCATAGAAATCGCGCGCGACTCGACGCCCGATGTCATCCTGATGGACATCAATCTGCCCGGCATCAGCGGCATCAAGGCCTTGAAGATCCTGGCCTCAGACCTGTCAACAGCACATATTCCGGTCATCGCGCTCAGCGCCAATGCCATGCCCAGAGACATTGAGATAGGTCTGGAGGCGGGATTCTTCCGCTACCTCACCAAACCGATCAGGGTCAACGAGCTGATGGACACGCTGGACATCGCATTCAAACTCGCAACGACCCGCTCACCCCGAGCAAGTTCAGAAGTGGACACCTGATGATTGCCGCACACGAATTCCTGCACGCCAGCATCCTGATCGTCGACGATCAACCCGCCAACGTGCAGTTGCTCGAGCGATTGCTGCGTGAAGCCGGTTATGCGAATGTGGCCTCGACCATGGATCCGCTCGCGGTGCGCACCCTGCATCGCGAGAACCGCTACGACCTGATCCTTCTCGACCTGCAGATGCCGGGCATGGATGGATTCCAGGTGATGCAAGGCCTCGCGACCGACGCCGCCGACAGCTACCTGCCGGTGATCGTTCTCACCGCCCAACCGGGCCACAAGCTGCGCGCGTTGCAGGCCGGCGCCAAGGATTTCATCAGCAAGCCGTTCGACCTGGTCGAAGTCAAGACGCGCATCCACAACATGCTGGAAGTGCGGCTGCTGTACAGAAAACTGGAAAGCCACAACCAACTGCTGGAGCAGACGGTGCGGGAGCGCACCGCAGAACTTCGCGAAAGCGAAGCACGCTTTCGCAGCCTGACCGAACTGGCCTCCGACTGGTACTGGGAGCAGAACGATACCGGGGAGTTCACGCATGTGTCCGGCCCGCTCGAAGAACTGTTGGGAACTGGGGTCGCCTCCTTCATGGGGGCAGCAGGCGAAGACGCGCCGACGGGCTGGAACCCAGCCGAGCGGGAAGCGCTTCATGCAAAGATCGCTGCCCGCGAGCCCTTCCTGGACTTTGCGTTCAGCCGCACCGCTGCCGACGGGTCATGCCGGCAGTTTCGTGTCAGCGGCGAGCCTATGTTCAACCCGTCGGGCCGCTTCATCGGTTATCGCGGAATCGGCGTGGAGATTGGCGCAAAGGTCTAGCACGCGGCATCTCGAAACCTGGCCATGCAGCCACCCCCCAGTCCGAATCAAAATCACCTGCTCGCCGCACTGCCCGCGGCGGAGTTCGAGCCCTTGGCTGCGCATCTGAAATTGGTCACGATGCCGCTCGGTGAAATGGTCTACGAACCCGGCACACAGATGCAGCACGCCTATTTCCCCACCACGGCCATCGTGTCGCTGCACTGTCTCATGGAGTCGGGCGCATCGACCGAAGCCGCGGGGGTGGGCCCTGAGGGTGTCGTCGGCGCTTCGCTGTTCATGGGAGGGGACACCACCCCGAGCTCTGCTGTCGTACAAACCGCGGGCCACGCTTACAGCCTGGAGCGCAGCTTGCTGAAGCAGGAATTCAATCGCGCCGGCCTGCTGCAGAGTTTGTTGCTGCGTTACGCCCAGGCGCTGATGACGCAGATGGCTCAGACGGCGGGCTGCATTCGGCACCATTCGGTGGAGCAGCAGCTGAGCCGCTGGCTGTTGTTGACCCTCGACCGGGTCCCTTCGCGTGAATTGGTCATGACACAGGAACTGGTCGCCAGCATTCTCGGCGTGCGCCGCGAAAGCATTGCGCTGGCCGCCGGCAGATTGCAGCACGCCGGCGTCATTCGCTACCGTCGTGGCCACATTTCAGTGCTTGACAGGCGCGCACTGGAGACCCGCGCTTGCGAGTGCTACGCCGTCGTCAAGAAGGAAACCAGCCGGCTGTTGGGCAATGTGCTTTACCGTCAGGGTCCGGCTGCGGTGCAGCAGCCCGCGCCACACCCGTTGACGCGTTGACGCGTTGACGAGTTGGCCGAGACGCTCATCTTCCCCGGCGAGCCGCCCACCTTGCGCCCGAGCCGCCCCGAAGACGTAGCCGCGGAGTCAAGAAGGTTCCAGGGTCATTTCGGAGTGGCTGACGCACGGCAAGGAGTAGTCCCTGCCGACCATCGCGCGGGCGAAGAAGTAATTTAGTCTCGAGCGATCGGACAAGGCGTCCAGATCGACACGCCCTCTCGCGTCGCAGGGAAAGGCAAGCGCCCGGCCCGGCACAAACAGCGACGCGTATCGAACTTCAAATGCTTGAGCAGCAGTAGAGAGTGAAGTGGTCATGGCAGTCTCCGAAAATGTAGTCTGGTTTGCCAATGAAGTTTGCTCGTGATCGGGGCTCGACGCCATCAGCGTACCGCGCCTCACGCCGTCGGTGGGAGCCGCGCGCGTCGTTGGGCAATCTCCTACGTTTGCTGGCCGCCGAAGGCTGGCCTCGCGCGCGAACCGGCGCTGTGACGTGCTCGCTGCGGGGTCGCCGCAATGTCGGACGCCGCTGTGCTCGAGGCCGCGCACGCACAGAGGTTTATGGCCCTTGGGGTGAGCCTGAAGGTGGCCCGCGTCGGCGCGCTGCAGCGGCGCTGTAGGACGCGTTGCACAGGCCGCGCGTGGCGACGCCGGCGACATCAGGATTTTTTATGGACCGTCAGATGGTTGTCGAGGCCGGTTACGCCTTTCACGGCGAGAACGATCTGGCGCGCGCGCGCCACCGATTCGGCATCGGGTGCCGTACCACGCAAGGCGACACGGCCACGATTCGCTTCGACTTCGATGCTCGCCAGGTTGAGCCTGCCGTCGCGCGCCAGCCCCAAATTCACCGAGAACTCGATGGCCACGTCGGCGCTGGCGCGATTGATCTCGGCTACAAGCTGCTCGGCTGCCTGCTTCGCCTGGGCGCGCGGGCTCACGCTCGGCTCGCCAGGTTTGCTGCAGGCGCCCAGGGCCAGCACGGCAATGGCCGCGGCGAGGAGTGTCGCGCAATGGCTGGAATGGTGTTTCATGATGTCCCCTGAGGAAAACGGCCCGGCCGATGCGGCGAGGCAGGCGCCGTGCGGGGCAGACCCCTGCGCGGCCGGCGTCAATTGACGACATGGCCCGAGCCTACGTGCCCGCCCTGATTCAGCGTGTCGGGTTGCGCCGTGACTCTGTGTCAGACGACACCGTGTCGCTCAGCACCGATCGAGCGCGAGTTCGTTTGGCGCCCCCGCCGAGGCGCGTGTCGCGACGGTGGTTGCAAGGCGGCATGACGCAGACGCTGTTCACTGGCGGAGAAATACCCTGCGACATGCGCGCCAACGCACAGAACGGGCAGGCCGCGAGCCATAAAGTTGCCCAATGTATCGATAAAGGGGTGAGTGATGAAATCTCTTTGGGCCGAACTGAAACCACTCCTGGTCCACCTGGCAGCGTTCTCGTTCGTCATCAACCTGCTGTTTCTGGTCCCGGCGATCTTCACCTTGCAGGTGTTCGATCGCGTGATTCCAAGCAACAGTGGCGAGACGCTCGCGGTATTGCTCGTCGGGGTGGGCATCGCGCTCGCGATCCTGCTGATCCTCGACTATGCGCGCCTGCGACTGCAGCACGTGACGGGCAACATCATCGATGAGCGGCTCTCTCCGCCCGTGATTCATACGATCGTCAGAGCCACCGCCCTCGCGCCGCATTCACTGCGCTCCGACGCGATCCGCGATGTGGGGTTGTTGCGCAACCTGTTCTCCGCCAATGGCGTCACCGCCGTGTTCGATGCGCCGTGGGTTGTTGTGTATGTCGGCGTCATTTGGCTGTTCCACCCGATGCTGGGCATCGGCGCCGCCTTGTGTGCCGCACTCATGCTGGGACTCGCCTGGCTCAATGACAAGGTCACCCGCGGCGCGCTCGACACGCTGCAAACCGAAGGCCTGCGCGTCTCGCGCTACGTCGAAGGGTCGCTGCGCAACGCCGAAGTCCTCCAGGCCATGGGCATGACGGAACGCTTGCTCGAGCGCTGGCGAAAGCAGCAGGACGAGGTCCTCGACATGCAGACGCGAGCCACGCGCGCGAGCGTCGCCTTCCTCGCCATCACGAAGTTCGTGCGCCAGGCGATTCAGGTGGTGATGATGTCCCTGGGCGCCTACCTGGTGCTCACGCAACAGGCTTCGGCCGGTGTGATGATCGCCACCACGATCCTGCTGGGCCGCGCGGTGCAGCCGGTGGAACAACTGGTGGGTAGCTGGCGCCTGCTCAGCGATGCGCGCGCCGCGTACCGGCGCCTGCTGGAGATCTCGAAGTACTTCGACGCCGGCCAGCCGCGCGTCACCTTGCCGCGCCCCGAAGGGCGGGTCAGCGTCGACGGTGTAACGTTCCGCCCGCCGCACTCCGACAAGATGCTGCTCGCGGGAGTTTCGCTGGAATTGGCAGCCGGTGAGGCACTGGCCATCATCGGCCCCAGCGCCGCCGGCAAGTCCACCCTGGCGCGCCTGCTGACCGGGATTTGGCTGCCCAGCGCGGGCAAGGTTCGCCTTGACGGCGTGGACGTCTCCAACTGGCCGCGCGCGGAACTCGGGCCGTGGATCGGCTATGTGCCGCAGGATGTGGAACTGTTCGACGGCACGGTGGCCGAGAACATCGGGCGCATGAATGAACTCGACTCCGAAGCGGTGATCAGGGCTGCAAAGCGCGCCAACGCCCACGAATTGATCGTGCAACTTCCGCAGGGCTACGACACGCCCGTCGGCGACCAGGGGTTGCGCCTGTCCCCCGGCCAGCGCCAACGCATTGCGTTGGCGCGCGCGATGTATGGCGACATCCGGCTCCTGATTCTTGACGAACCCAACTCCAGCCTGGACTCGGAGGGCGAGATGGCGTTGGCGCGTGCCCTAAGCGACATTCACGCGCAAGGCGTGACCTCGGTCGTGGTCACGCACCGTCCCAGCCTGATCGCGCATGTCGACAAGATCCTCATCCTCGAAGCGGGCCGCGTCAAACAGTTCGGGCCGGCGGCAGCGGTGATGAAGTCGATGCAGAAACTGACTCAAGCCTCACTTCAGGCACAGGCCGCCTGAACTGAACCACCAGGGATCGCCATGACTGCCGTGCAACTTCACAAAACCTCGGGCGTTCAGGCGCCACCCAGCCAGGCCACGCCGCGCTCCAGCAAGGAGCACGCCGCGCGCTTCACGCGCACGGGTTGGTGGGTGATCCTCGGCGCCGTGGTGCCAATTGGGCTGTGGCTCAGCTTCGCTGCGCTGTCGATGGCCGTGGTCGCGCAGGCATTCGTCAAGGTCGATCTGAACCGCCGTCCAGTGCAGCACCTCGAGGGCGGCATCGTCCATTCGGTACTGGTGCGCGATGGCCAGACCGTGCAGGCGGGCGAACCGATCCTGATGCTGGGCGACGTGGGTGTCGAAGCCGACCGCAATCGCATCGCCTATCGCGTCAGCACTGAACAGGCCGCCATCGCCCGCCTGGAAGCGGAAGAGAACTTGCGCAGCACATTGGTTTTCCCCGCCGACTTGCTGGCGGCTGCCGGGCAGGACGAGCGCATCCACGAGGCTCTGGCGAAAGAGACCAGCCTGTTCAACGCGCGCCGCGACTCCTTGTCCAGCGAAGTGGCCCTGATGCGGGCACAGCGCGAGCGAGTCGATCAGGAGATCGTTGCGCTCGTCGCGCAGGTCGGCCACGCGCAAATGGCGAAAGCATCGCACGCGCAGGAACTCCAAGCGCATCGGCGCCTGCGCGACGAGGGCTTCATTTCGCCGACCAAATTGATCCAGCTTGAGGCGGCTCAATCGGACTATTCGCTCAAGATGGAAGAGCGCCGTTCGGAGCTTGCCAGAGCCCAACAACGCCGGCTTGACAACGAGCTGAAGATCAAATCGATCACCAATACCTACTCCAGAACGGCGAGCGACCAGATCAAGGTGACCGCCGCCCGATTGACGGAAATCGAGCAGGAACGGCGCAAATCGGACGATGCCTCGCTGCGTCAGATCGTGCGGGCGCCGGCTGCCGGCACGATCATCGATCTCAAATTCACCTCACCCGGCGCGGTGGTGGGCCCGGGCGAGGTCATTGCCGAAATCGTGCCGAGCGATGCCCGGTTGATGATCGAGGCGCACGTTCGCCCCGAAGAGATCAACAACGTGCAGCTCGACCAGTTCGCTCGCATCAGATTCACCGCGTTCAAACTCCGCAACGCGAGCTTCGTGACCGGCAAAGTCACCTACATATCCGCCGACCGTCTGATCGACAAGGCGAATAACGCGCCCTACTACAGCGTGATGATCCTGGCCGATCCGCAGTCGATCGAGGCCGCCGGCAAAGACCTGCATCTGCAAGCGGGCATGCCTGCCGAGGTATTCATCGACGGCTCGACCCAGACCCCGCTGCAATACGTGAGCGCGTCCATCACTTCGGCCGTGCGCAGGGCGGGGCGGCAAATGTGATCGCAAAAGATATCCGCCGGCATGCGAGCCAACGCACAGAACTGACAAGCCGCGACGAATAAAGTTTGAATTGTCGGGTTGGTGCCTCCCGTCAATAGACAGTCAGGCACCTCTTCATCAATGTTTACCAGGAACAAATCATCATGTCCAACTACACCTACGGCTCACCGCCTTTCACGTCCACGACCTTCACAGCACCGCGCGCAGGCAGCGATGACGTGATCACCGCCAATAATTCGGCGAATTTCACAATCAACGGCAACGGCGGCAACGATGTCGTGCGCACGGCCAGTGGCGACGACACCATCACCACGGGCAACGGCAACGACAAGATCTCCGCCGGCGATGGCAATAACACCGTGAACGCCGGCGGCGGCACGAACTCGGTCACGAGCGGCAGCGGCAACGACACCGTCACCACCGGCAGCGGCAACGATACGATCGTCGCCGGCAATGGCAACAACACCGTGACCGCCGGTGACGGCACGAACTCCGTCACGAGCGGCAGTGGCAACGACACCATCACCACCGGCGCCGGCGCGGACGTCGTCAATTCCGGCAGCGGCGACGACATCATCAGGACCGGTGGCGGCAATGACCGCATCAACTCCGGTGGCGGCAACGACAGCGTCAATGCGGGCGCCGGCAATGACATCATCAACTCCGGGGGCGGCACCGACTCGCTCACCGGCGGCGGTGGCCACGACACCTTCGTCTACGCCAGCCTTGCCGACGCCCGGCTCGGCGCCGACACGATTGCAGACTTCAGCACCTCGAACCCATCGCGGGCGGGTGAAGGCGACATGCTCGACTTGCGCGGTCTGGTCGATGACTTCACGAGCCTGCGCGGCGACAGCTTCGCCCAGCTCGTGGCCAGCGGTCACCTCGACTTCAGCGCTGGCGGCGGCGGCACGGTGATCAGCTTCGACAGCAACGGCAGCGCTGCCGGCGGCTCCATCGGAGTGCTCGCGACCCTGGTCGGTGTCGGGTTCAGCACCGAGGCGGCGTCCGTGTTCGCCTTCGGCGACAACATTCTCGTCTGAGGCTAAACCGAACTTTGATCCCCTGACCCGGCCGTAACCCGCATGCAATGCGGGTTACGGCCTTTTTCTCGTCTCGACCCGCCTTAAGAACCTGGCTCACGTGGAGCGCGCAGTGCGCTCGATCAAGACGGTCGATCTGCAGGTGCGCCCGGTGTTCCGGTGATCCTCTCCAATGCGCAGTGCGCGCGCTCACGTCTCCCCGTGCATGCTGGCCTACCACGTGGAGTGGTACATGCGCCACCCTGGCCTTAACATCGCCCACACTGCACTCCACCCCGAGGCCCCGCGCGGTCTGCGCCACGAATTCGTGCCTGCGAAGTCGCTCGACGACGTCGCTTGCGGCGCCATCGGACAGGCGACGTTGGCCGAATTCATGCTCAGCGGCGCGTTCGATCGCCACCTGGGCCGCTCTGCAGCGAAACTGAGCCGCTGGCACGCCGCGCTGCTTGGCGGATTGAGTCGGCGCTGCGCAAAACACGTGACGGTGAACGATTCGCGCGCCGGAATGCACTTCGTGGGCTGGCTCTCCGGCTGGACTGCGCGCAACCTGGAGGCGCTGGTTGTGCATCCACGCGATCGCGACTGGGGTCTGCGCCCGACCGGTCCACACGACCGGTGTCTGCCCGCGCCACCCGGTCTGCTGCTGGCTACGCCGCGCTGTCTGCGAGGCAGTTGCGCGCGGCGGCTGTGTTGCTCGGTGAAGGCCTGGACAGAAGCGCCGAAACGGCGGCTTTGATCGCCCGGCCGTCCGTCAGCCGTCCACGCGTCGCCAGCACGGGGCCGAACCGATCGAGGGCAACTCGCAGCCACGCCGTCCAGGAGTCGACTTGCTCACTGCGGCTCGTTCCGGAGATGCACCACTGCGCGAATTGTTCGCAGTTGTTGGCCCAGAAGCTGTAGTGGTTCTCGCCCAGCCGCGCCTGAGCACGTGCTAGCGCAGCTTCGCCTGAAAACTTGGGCGCTACCCAGGCCTTCACCTGCACCGCGCGGCCGAGCGTGAAGCGCTCGAGCGGGACTTCCTCGACGCGCCCGCTTCGAAACACCTGATTGAACCCGGCGTAGTGGATCACCCGTCCAGCGCCTGCATAGAGGCCATGGTGCACGTAACCCCAACGCGGCGATGTGAGGTGGGCTCCGAGTGGCAGGTCTTCCATCATGTTGGTCTCTGTGGTTCGCAGCTTCGAGTTGCCTTCGAGTGCGCGGCCGGCGTCAATCGACGACTCCCCCACAGCGTACTTGCGCGCCCCCATTCATCGTGTCGGGCCACGTCGCGAATTCCTGTCAGACGACGCCGATTCCGCGGCCGGCGTTCGCGCGCCGAACAACTCGCCACCTCGGTGCCGGGCGTGGTCCAGGTCCACAAGCCACTGATCGTGGCGGCGCTGCTCTGCGCAGCGTTCTCGGCCGTCGCCCAGGGGAGAATCGACATGGCACTCGCCGAGCGCACGCACTGGCAAGAGCTTGGCGCTACGCATGCGACTCGAGCGCGGCGACGTTGTCCTCCAGGCGGCGCACCGTGTGAGCTACAGCGGGTGGGGCTGAGGTCTGTCGCCAATCCGGTGGTCCGATACCTGCCGAGTGCACCATGCACCCGATGGTCATGCGCTAGCGCCGTGGCGGCGCC
>JBAQUQ010000128.1:0-27185 GCA_049297615.1 Burkholderiaceae bacterium | reverse complement strand
GGGACATGCTGTTCGGCTTGCTGGGATTGCTCGCGATGATGGTCGGCGTCATGACGCTGGCCGCGTTGTTCACCGACATGGTCGTCACCGGCATACCGCGTCTGACGGGCGACTTCTTCACCAGCTTTCCATCGCGACGCGCTGGCGAAGCCGGCATTCTGTCGGCCTGGGTGGGTTCGCTGCTCGTGATGCTGGTCACCGGACTTGTGGCGGTGCCCGTCGGAATCGCCGGGGCCATCTACCTGGAGGAATATGCGCGGAAGAATTGGGTCACCGATGTGATTGAAATCAACATCTCGAACCTTGCCGGTGTGCCCTCTATCGTCTACGGCTTGCTGGCTCTAGGCCTGTTCGTCTACACCTTCGGCGTGGGTCAAAGCATCGCATCAGCCGGCCTCACCTTGGCGTTATTGATTCTGCCCATCGTCATCGTGACGACGCGCGAAGCGCTGCGATCCATCCCTCAACATATCCGCGAAGGTGCCTACGCATGCGGCGCCTCGCAGTGGCAAGTGGTGAGCCAGCACCTGGTGCCCTACGGCATGCCCGGCATCCTGACGGGTGTGATCATCGGCCTGTCGCGCGCTATCGGCGAAACAGCGCCCATCATCACGATCGGCGCGCTGACCTTCATCGCGTTCTTGCCGCCGGTTCCCGGCGCAGGTGAGCCCGCCGCGGGCCTGTTCGACTGGTTGTTTTCGCCCTTCACCGTGATGCCGATTCAGATCTTCAACTGGACGTCTCGGCCCGACCCCGCATTTCATCAGAATGCGGCTGCTGCAAGCTTCGTCCTCTTGTTCATGACATTGGGCATGAACGCTTTCGCGATCTGGCTGCGCTACCGATTGCGCAAGAACATCAAGTGGTGAGTCAGCCGCGCTCGAGCCCGGATTCGCAACTCGATTCCAATCACCATGGTATCCACGGTCACATTGCCCGATAAGCCACCCCCGCTCAAGGCCGAGTCGAAAAATCTCGACTTCTACTATGGGGACTTCAAGGCCCTGCGCGGCGTGACGATGCCCGTGTATGAGAATAGGGTCACCGCCCTGATCGGGCCCAGCGGCTGCGGCAAGTCGACCTATCTGCGCTGTTTCAATCGCATGCACGACCTGTATCCGGGCAACCGATACGAGGGCAGCATTTACCTCCACCCGGATGAAGTGGATGTCTTGCACAGGAGCGTGGACCCGATTGAGGTTCGCATGCGCATCTCGATGGTGTTCCAAAAGCCCAACCCCTTTCCGAAATCGATTTTCGAGAACGTCGCTTATGGACTGAAAGTGCGCGGCGAAAAGTCGCGCACCTACATGGAAGACAAGGTCGAGGCAGCGCTCAAGGGCGCGGCGATCTGGAACGAAGTGAAGGACAGATTGGACGAAGTGGCGGTCAACCTGTCCGGCGGCCAGCAGCAGCGCCTGTGCATCGCGCGCGCCTTGGCCACTGACCCGGAAATCATTCTGTTCGACGAGCCGACCTCGGCGCTGGATCCGATCGCCACCGGCAGCATCGAGGAGTTGATCGGTGAAATCAAACACAAGGTCTCGGTGCTGATCGTCACCCACAACATGCAGCAGGCAGCCCGCGTGTCCGACTACACCGCGTATATGTACATTGGCGAGCTTGTCGAGTTCGGCGACACCAGGGATATTTTCATGAAACCCAAGCGCAAAGAGACCGAGGACTACATCACCGGTCGATTTGGCTGACGAGGGAGAATCGAGATGACCGACAAGCACCTGTCCACCCAGTTCGACGCCGAACTCAGCGGAATCTCGACTCGCGTGCTCGAAATGGGTGGTTTGGTGGAGTCGCAAGTCAGCCGCAGCGTCTACGCATTGACCCACTTGAGCGACGAGATCGCCGCTGAAGTCATGGCCACCGAGGAGCGTGTGAACGCGATGGAGGTCGAAATCGACCGCGATCTATCCAGCATCATCGCCAGGCGCCAGCCCACGGCGCGCGATCTGCGTTTGCTGATCGCGATCTCCAAGACGATCGCCAACCTCGAACGCGTCGGCGATGAAGCGGCACGCATTGCGCGCATCGTGCAGCGCCTTGTCAGCACGGGTGTCTCGAGCCGCCTGCGATTACCGCTGAACGACTTGGCCTACGAGTCGGAACTCGCGGTGGCACAACTTCGCAAGGCGCTGGACGCGTTTGCGCGCCTGGATGTCGACCGAGCCGTCGACGTGCTCAGGCAGGACGACTTGATCGACCAGGAGTTCGAAGGCCTGATCCGCAAACTCATCACGTTCATGATGGAAGACGCACGCACCATCTCGGCAAGCATCGACCTTGTCTTCGTCGCCAAGGCGATCGAACGCGTCGGTGATCACGCAAAGAATTTGGCCGAGCAAATCATCTATATCGTGATGGGCACCGACGTTCGCCACAACTCGGTCGACGAAGTCGAGACCTTGGTTCGATGAACAAGCACTCAGGGGACTTGCCGTGAGTTTGGTCCTGTTGGTTGAGGACGAGGCGGCGATTGCCGAACTCGTTGCGATCAATCTGCGCCACGCCGGCTACGAAGTCAGCGTCGCCGCCGACGCCGAGCATGCGATCGCCGCGGTGAACGCTGTGCTGCCCGACCTCGTCATCGTCGACTGGATGCTGCCCGGGCAGTCCGGTCTTGCCCTGGCCAAACGCTGGCGGACGCAGGCACGCACCCGTGAACTGCCGATCATCATGCTGACGGCGCGTGCCGGCGAAGGCGACAAGATCGCCGGCCTCGACGCCGGAGCGGACGACTACCTCACGAAGCCGTTTTCCCCCCACGAGCTGCTGGCGCGCATCCGCGCTGTCCTGCGCCGCAAGGCACCCGAAGCGCTGGATTCGGCCGTGACCATAGGGCAACTCAGCCTCGATCCAGGGACGCGACGGGTCTGCCGAGGGGAGCGCGAAGTCAAGCTGGGACCGACCGAGTTTCGGCTTCTGCATTTCCTGATGACGCATCCGCAGCGCGTGCACAGCCGAGCCCTGCTGCTGGACCGAGTCTGGGGCGATCATGTCTTCATCGAGGAACGGACCATCGATGTGCACGTGAAGCGCCTGCGCGAGGCGCTCGGTCCGGTGCAATGTGCTTCAATGATCGAGACCGTGCGCGGTGCCGGTTACCGGTTGAGTCAATCTTCCGACGTCGTGGCGGCCTGACCGCGCCGGGTCGAGCGGAGCTGCGCTTGTCCTGGTTGCTGCCGAGGATCCTGGCGGGCACGCTGACATTGCTGGCCGGAGCCTGGATCGGATCGATCCTCGGGCGTGGATTCGACGCTCCTGTCCTGAGCGTCGTTCTCGGCAGCTGCGGCGCTCTGGCAGCGATGGCGGCAATCGATGCCATGCGCGGTTATCGTCTCGTGCGCTGGCTGCGCGGCTCGCAAATCGACATGGCGCCGCGCGATGCGGGTCTATGGGGCGAGATTGCTTATCGAATGGAACGGTCGATGCGCACCTTGGAGAGCGAGGTGGTGCGTGAACGATCGCGACTGACTCAGTTTCTGTCGGCCATCGAAGCATCTCCGAACGGTGTGCTTCTACTCGATGCAAGCCAGCAAATCGAATGGTGCAACTCCGTCGCCGCCGATCATTTCGGGCTCGATCCGAAACGCGACCTGCGGCAATCGATGACCAATCTGGTACGGGCGCCGGCTTTCGTCGAATACCTGCGCGAGGATCGATTCGACACTGCCGTCACATTTCCCGGACCCGGCGGGCGAGCGACTTTGTCAGTCTTGATTCGCCACTACGGAGACGGGCAATTGCTGGTCCTGTCGCAAGACATTACCGAGCGCGAACGATCCGACGCCATGCGTCGCGACTTTGTCGCCAACGTTTCGCATGAGATTCGCACGCCGTTGACTGTGTTGGCGGGATTCGTCGAAACCATGACGGAAATGCCGCTGACCGAGGCCGAACGAAAGCGTTCCTTGTCGCTGATGGCCGCGCAAACCCAACGAATGCTCGCCTTGGTGAACGACTTGCTCATGCTGGCGCAACTGGAAGGCAGTCCACTGCCACCCTCGGAACAATGGGTGAGCCTGGATCGTCTGTTGAGCCATGCGCTCGCAGATGCCGAGTCGCTGTCGGCGGGGCGCCATATCTTGACGCTTAACGCCCCGCCGGGAGTGCAGCTCGCCGGTGCCGAGGCCGAGCTATTGAGCGCCATTGGCAACTTGGTGCACAACGCGGTTCGCTACACGCCGCAAGGGGGTCGCATCGATATTGGGTGGCGACCCTTGGGCGACGGTTCCGGGCAAGTCGAAGTCAGGGATACCGGCCCGGGTATCGCGCGTGAACACTTGCCGCGCCTCACGGAACGGTTCTACCGCGTCGATAGCAGCCGATCGCGAGATACTGGCGGTACCGGCTTGGGCCTGGCTATCGTTAAACACGTGCTTCAGCGCCACGGCGGGGAATTGCACATCGACAGTGAACCCGGAAAGGGCTCGAGTTTTCGCTTGAGTTTTCCGTCGGCGCGTGTGCGCGTTGTAGGGTAGGCGAGCCGCACCGGCAAGACTCATCGGCGAATCGGCGCGGCGAGCCTCCGGGGGACGGCCGATCAGCCGGGAGGCGACCGACGGTAGATCGCCGTGACCTCGTCGTCGTTGTTGCTGCGTCGCTCGCGGGCGAGAAGTTGCCAGCGAGGCCCCGTTGTGGCAGCGTGCTCGGGCGTTTCGACCTGGAGAAGATACTCGCAAGCCGAGTTCTGTGCAGGCGTCGCGGCATCGACACGAAACCCGCCGTGGTATTCGAGTGCCGCAACCTGGCCGCGCGGCATTTTGGGTGCGGCAATACACGCGTCCTGCGGCACATGCTGGGCGATGCGCGACACCAGCGAGCGGAAGCTTCGGGCATCGTTCAGCGGCGGGAGCATCAAGGTCATCGCCAAGAGCCAACACAATGCAATACCGCCCGCGGGAAGCACAAGGCTTTTCCACAAAGGGTGACGATTTCTTCCCGATCTCCAGCGAACGAGCCACAGCCATGCCAGCGTTGCGACAATTGCCAGTGCGAGCGATAGCATCGAAAACGACGGCACGAATCCCGGCACAAGGCGCACCACGTTGAGCGCCGGTTTGGCCGGCATTCCCGTGTGCATCGACGCGTAGACGATCCATATCGCGAGCGCACCGATGCTGAAGAAGAATACGGAGAACCAGTCGATCGCGGCGGTGGCGCGACGCTGCAGCGTCGGTAGCGCGAACGCCGCAAGCACCGCCAGTGCTGGCAGACCCAACAGCAGCGCCCGATCGGAACCACCCATTGCGATGCAGGCCAGCACGAACGCCAACAGACATCCGAGTGGGATTGCCATGTGCCGATTGAGCAAGTGGCGACGCCATCGCCACAGCGTCCACAGCGCAAGAGGCCACGCGGGCCAAGTGAACCACGCAAAGAGTCGAACCAGAGTCCAGACCTGCAAGGCAGAATCGTAGCCGCCCAAGCGCCAAGCCCACGCATTCAGCGCGCTGGCCACGCCGAGTGATACAGCGATGCCGACCAACACCCACGCGACAAGTCCGCGAACCTGTTCGTAGTTCGATCGCCAAGAAATCGCCACGCCAATGACTCCGAGCAACACGGCGATGGTCGGAGCGCCGCTGGCTGCAAGCGACCCGAGCGCCACTGGCATCGCCAGCCTTGGCGCGAGGAATCGAAAAGGACTCGCAGCAAGCGAGTAGAGATACAGTGCCACCGCCACCAATTGCACGAGTTCTGGAGTGGTTTCGTGACCGTACTGGAGCAGCCCCAGCGTCGAGATCAACGCCAGCAGGGCACCGTCGGCGATCGCACGCGCATAGTCCACCGGATGCGCCTCGCCGCCGAATGCGAATGCCAAGGGCTGTGCCGCCTCGGTACGCGCCAAGTGGTAGGTGGTCAACCACGTCAGCGCCAAGACCAGGGCCAGCAACAAGATGAACGGGAGTCGCGCCGCAAGCGCGGGGTCGAGCCACGGGCCGAGCATCTTGATGGACGCGGCGCCGAGCCAATAGGGCAACAAGGCCGGGTCTGGGGGCAAGCCGCCGACGGTGGGGGCAAGCCACGAGGTGCGCCCCTGTGCGATGTTCGCCATGTGGCCGAACGCGCTGATGTCCGCAGTTTTCCACGGGTCGCGTCCGAACGATCCTGGCAACAGGTAGGCTGCGCAAAGGAGCAGCAACGCGAAACGGGGCAGGCGCTGCACAGCGCGCTGCGTGACGAGGGCGGGATTGGGTGAATTCAAGGTCTAGGTGGGATCGAGTCGTGGATCATGCCGCATTCACACTGCGACACAGAAGTCGGGCTGAAGATCGCGCATGAAAAAGGCAGCCGAAGCTGCCTGAGTTCCGAGCGCTTTGCGCCTGGTGTGCTATTTTTTGGCGCCGATGCGGGTGAACTTGTTGCGGAATTTCTCGACACGCCCACCGAGGGAATCGACACTCTTTTGTGTGCCGGTATAGAACGGGTGCGATTCGCTCGTGGTCTCCACCTTGTACAACGGCAGCTCGCGGCCGTCGTCCATCTTGATCGTTTCCCGTGTCTGCGCGGTGGAACGGGTCACGAACTTGAACCCGTTCGACAAATCGACAAAGCAGACCTCGCGGTAGCTCGGGTGAATTCCTTCTTTCATGTGAATATCCTTAACGCTGGGTTGTGCCAGCCGCACCCGCAATGAGCCAGGTTGCCGAAAGAGCTCGAAATTGTAGCGTTATCAAGTCGCATGAAGCATGCGCTGCTTCAACCGCCACGACGCATCATGTCAAAGAAATCGAGGTTGTTCTTCGTCGCCTTCATCTTGTCGAGTATGAATTCCATGGCCTCGATCTCATCCATGGCGTACAACAACTTGCGCAGGATCCAGGTCTTTTGCAGGATCTCGGGCTTGAGCAACAGTTCCTCGCGCCGCGTTCCGGACTTGTTCAGCAGGATTGAAGGGTAAACACGCTTTTCCGACATGCGCCGATCCAAGTGAATCTCGCAGTTGCCAGTGCCCTTGAATTCTTCGTAAATGACTTCGTCCATGCGACTCCCGGTATCAACCAGCGCCGTGCCGATGATCGTCAGCGAGCCGCCCTCTTCGATGTTGCGCGCGGCGCCGAAAAAGCGTTTCGGCCGCTGGAGTGCGTTGGCGTCGACGCCACCGGTCAGCACCTTGCCCGAGGATGGCAGAACGTTGTTGTAGGCGCGCGCCAGGCGCGTGATCGAATCGAGCAGGATGACAACGTCCTTCTTCAACTCCACCAAGCGCTTTGCGCGCTCGATCACCATCTCGGCCACTTGCACGTGGCGCGCCGCGGGTTCGTCGAACGTGGAGCTGATGACCTCGCCGCGCACGGTGCGCTGCATCTCCGTCACTTCTTCGGGTCGTTCGTCGACCAGGAGCACGATCAGGTAAACCTCGGGATAGTTGGCGATCAAGGCATGGGCCAAGTTCTGCATCATCACCGTCTTGCCGCTCTTGGGCGCCGAGACCAACAGCGCGCGCTGGCCCTTGCCCAGTGGTGCGATCAAGTCGACGATGCGACTCGTGATGTTCTCTTCCGACTTGATGTCGCGTTCGAGCTTGAACTGCTCCTTCGGGAACAGCGGCGTCAGGTTCTCGAACATGATCTTGTGCTTGCTCTCCTCGGGAGTCAGGTCGTTGACCCGGTCGACTTTGACGAGTGCGAAGTAACGCTCGCCGTCCTTGGGCACGCGCACTTCCCCCTCAACGGCGTCGCCGGTATGCAGATTGAAGCGGCGAATTTGACTCGGGCTGAGATAGATGTCGTCGGTCGACGCCATGTAGCTGGCATCGGGCGAGCGCAGGAACCCGAATCCGTCGGGCAGTACTTCCAGTACGCCATCGCCGAAGACCTGCTCGCCGCCTTTGGCGCGGCGTTTCATGATCGCAAACATCAACTCTTGCTTGCGCATGCGAGCGACGTTTTCGATTTCCAGCGCCTCGCCCATCTTGATGAGTTCGGAGACGTGCAGGGCTTTGAGTTCGGACAAGTGCATGGGGTGGAGCGCGAAGAGGGCTGGCGCGACAGCCGTCGCGTGACTGCGGCGGGAATCCTAACTGCGGGCGCCAACTGACGGCGACGGCCAAAGGCGCTACGCCGCGAAGGTGGGGCCTATGAGGGACATCTCGACCAAAAACTCCCGCACCCGGCACGTTGGTCCAGAGTGCAGCGCTGGCGTTGAATAGTTTCGGCTGCTCGGGCCAGATGGCAGTAATGGGCCCGCTAACGATTGTCGCGAATTATAGGTGACCGTCGATGAAGGCCGTCAACTGAGACTTGGACAGCGCGCCGACCTTGGTCGCTGCGAGCTGCCCGCCTTTGAAAAGCATCAATGTCGGGATCCCGCGGATACCGAACTTTGCTGGAACGTCGCGATTTTCGTCGACGTTCATCTTGGTGACCTGCAGTCGCCCGTCATAGTCTTTCGACACCTCATCGAGCAGGGGCGCGATCATCTTGCACGGGCCGCACCATTCGGCCCAGTAATCCACCAAGACCGGCTTGTCGGATTTCAGGACGTCGCTGTCAAACGACGCGTCCGATACATGCTTGATCAATTCACTACTCATGTGGTCCTCTCGCTGTCCAAGCCCGCGCGCAGGCTCTAGGGCACGATCATTCTGACACAAGGCGCCCGACACCGGCGCAACAGCTGAGTTGCGAACGCTTCGCGTTCCAGGGCCACGCCACGACGGTTCACTGCAAGGTTCCGCCACGCTGCCTATTGACCAAGAAACGTTGAAAGCGGCGCTGACGCTCGGCAGCGTTCTTGCCGAGCGGGTAATTGAGTCGCAAACCAGACCCTGATCGACACTTCGTTCCCAGCGCAGACGTCGTCCAATCGAGCATTTTCCCGGCTGTGCGCCATGGACCCATTCGCTTCGTCTGCCAGCAAGCCGTCCCTGCTGCCCAGGTTCGGCCGCTTCGAATTGCTCCGTCTGTTGGGCAAGAGCGTGGCCACGATGGTCTGGCTGGCATCGGACGCCGGTGCGGCTCGCGAACTGATGCTCGTTCTGCCGCGGGAGCAACCCAGCGGCACACAATCCCTCGATGCATGGCTGGAAGGGGCAAGAAAGGCGGCACGGCTGAACCACCCGCAACTTGCCGCTGTGGCTGAAGTCGGCGTCCAGGATCGATGGCCCTACGTCACCGTGGATCGCAGGCACGGTGTGACACTAAGCGAGTGGCTCGCCGCACACCCGGCGAGCACTCCCGCCGAAATGGTGGACCTGATGATCCAGGCCTTGCAGGGTTTGGCTTATGCGCACGAAGCTGGCATTGCACACTGCGACGTGCAATCGTTCACCTTGCTCGTGAACGGACAGCGCGAAACTCGCTGGATGGCGCTCGGCGCGGCAGGCGAGTCGGGGCTGCCCAAGCCTGCAAGCAAGGGCACCGGACCGGCGCCGCACGGCAGCGCTTCGGACCTGCAACAGCTGCACAGACACCGCCACCTCGCAGAGCGAGATTTGCTCGGTTGCGGCCTGCTGATGCACTGCTGGCTCGCTGGCGTTTATGCGCTGGAAGAGCCTGACATCACCACCGCCATCGCCCGGCTCGCCCCGTCGGGGCACGAAATCGTGCGCCTGCCCTACACGACGACACCAACCGTCCCCGAGGCATTGCGCGCGATCGTCAATCGCTGTACTTCCAACCAGGAACGCCAGCGCTATCACAGTGCGCGAACCCTGCTGCGTGCGCTCGAAGGCTGGCGCCAGGCCCAGGGCCTGGATTCCGGCGGGCCGCTGGCACTCTTGATGAATCGCATGCAAAGGGTCGGTCATTTGCCGGCGCAGCCGGGGTTGGCCGCCAGGCTGGCGCGAATGGCCGGCCCCGAGGGGCAGCACGCCGAAGAGATGGCCGAGCAGGTGCTGCAAGATATCGCCCTGAGCCTGGAGCTGCTGCGTTCGTCGAACTCGGTTCAGATTCGTCGCTCCATGCTCGCCGGCGACGGACCGATTCTGGCAATCAGACGCAGCATCGCATTGCTGGGTATTGACGGCGTGCGTCGTGCGGCGAATGCATTACGCCTATGGCCGGGGCCATTGCAAGCGACACAGGCGGGTGCGATGCGACGCCTGATCGACCATGTTCGCTTGGCTGCTTATGCCGGCCAGGCCCTACGACCCGCCGGCTACGACGCTGAAGTCGTCTTTCTGGTCGTGGTGCTGCAAAACCTCGGGCGTTTGTTGGTCCAGTACCATTTTCCCGAGGAGGCCGAGCAGATCCAACAACTCATGCAGCCGATCTCGTCACCCTCTGATGCCTCAGGCACGGCCATAGAGTCGCCGGGCTTGTCGGAAGATGCGGCGGCAAACGCGGTACTCGGCGTGGACTTGGGTGTCCTGCGCGCTGCCGTCGTGCGGCATTGGGGTCTGGGCGAAGACGTCGTGCAAATGATTCGGCCTTTGCCCGGTGACAAAGCTGTGCGCGCGCCCGACAGCGACGGCGAACTCCTGCGTGCGACGGCTTGCGCGGCCAACGAGCTGGCGGACGCCGGTAGGCTCGAGCCTGCGCAACGCAGTGCCGCGGCCGTTGCGAATGTGGCAGCGAAGTATTTCAGTGTCCTGAAGGTCAGCGTGCGCGAACTGCACGAGACGCTGCAAAGCGCAAGGGCAGTGGTGCACGCTGCAGGTGCCGTCGCAGCAACAGTCAGGGTGTCGGCAGTCTCCGCAACGGCCGATTGAGCCAAGATTCAGGCCACGGGGCTGCGGGTGACGAGCCTGACCCCGGCACTGGTCACAACGGTTAGGGCTGCTTCGTTCCCGACCTGACCCGGTTGGCCGCGCTTCCATGCGGGGAGGCCCGTCAGCGAGGATTGTAGGGGAGGGGCTTTGTGCTGTTGCCTGAGCCTTCGACATCAGCGCAACTGCAGTACATCGCCGTCGAATTCGATCCCCAGCGGCTCGACGATCAAGCGCTTGGCCCCGCCGGTCACCTCGCCGGCAATCCAAGCAGACACGCCCTGCGCCTGCGCCACTGCCACGGCTCGCTGTGCCACCTCGGTTGCGACGAACAAGGCAAAGCCTGCGCCCATGTTGAAGGTGCTGTAGGCCTCGCGTGCGTCGTGCCCGGCGTGGTGCTGGATGAACTGAAGCACTTCGGGAACAGGCGGCACGGTGTGAATCCGGTAGCCCAGTGCAGTCGGATGACGCAGCAATTTGCGCCAACCGTGGCCGGTGATGTTGGCGCAATAGTGCGGCACGATTCCGGCCGCGAACAACGCCTCGGTGACGGGCGAATACAGCAGGGTTGGCACGAGCAAAGCCTGGCCGTAGCTCAGCCCGGACGGCAGTGGTGTGAGGTAGCCATGGGTCAAGCGTTGGACGAGCTTGCGTGCCAGACTCAATCCGTTGGCGTGAATGCCACTGGAACCGAGCAGCACGATCGCATCGCCCGGCGCGAGCGCATCGCCCAGCGACAGGCGCCGCTTCGGGCTGACGATGCCCGTGCACGACGCCGCGAGGTCGATGCGGCCGGCTTCGACGATGCCCTCCAGCGCTGGTGTTTCACCGCCTCCCCAGGCGACTCCGCAGAGGTCGCAAGCGCGTTTCCAGCCTTCGACGAGGGCGGCGGATCGAGTCGCATCGTCGAACCAGGCCGATCCTCCCGCGGCCCAATACGCCTGCACGATCAGCGGTGTCGCGCCGACTGTGATCAAGTCATTGACGGCCATCGCGATCGTGTCTTGCGCAATCCCGGCGTAATAGTCCTGACCCGTCAGTGTTCGCATTTCGTCGGCCACCAAGGCCTTCGTCCCCAGACACTCGACGATGCTGGCAATGCAAAACGGCCCGACGTCAACGACATATGCCGATTCGCCGCGCGAGGCGACAAGCTCGCTGAATCCATGCGCCGCAAGATGGCGACCGGTGCTCGCCGCGGCGCGCTGCGCGGCCACTTTGAGCGGGTCGATACTATCGTATTGAACGCCTGCTTGTTCGTAGCTGAGCGTAGCGCTCGTGACCGCGGTAACGGAAGGCGAGTCGGCGGGTCGCGGCATGTTGCACAGGCGGTTTGGGATCGGCATGGGGTCGATGCGATTATCCGATAGCCACATCGCCACCAAGGCCCGCTCATAGAATGCGCCGATGTCTTCACCCGTGCTCGCACTCAAATACCGGCCGCGCGATTTCACGGCGCTGGTCGGCCAGGAGCATGTCGTGCAGGCGCTGGGCAACGCGCTGAAGCAGCGCCGCCTGCATCACGCCTACCTGTTCACCGGTACGCGCGGCGTCGGCAAGACGACGGTCTCGCGAATCCTGGCGAAGTCGCTCAATTGTGTCGGCCCCGACGGCCGCGGCGACGTGACGGCGCAGCCTTGCGGGGCCTGCGCGGCTTGCGTCGAAATCGATTCGAACCGATTCGTCGACTACGTCGAACTCGACGCGGCGTCGAATCGAGGCGTCGAGGAAATCGGGCAGTTGCTCGCTCAGTCGGTGTACAAACCCGTGCTGGGGCGCTTCAAGGTCTACATGATCGACGAAGTCCACATGCTTTCGCCCCACGCATTCAATGCAATGCTCAAGACGCTCGAAGAGCCGCCGGACTACCTCAAGTTCGTCTTGGCGACGACCGATCCGCAGAAAGTGCCTGCGACTGTGCTGTCGCGCTGCTTGCAGTTCAACCTGCGACCGATGGCGCCACAGACCATCCTCGAACATTTGACCCATGTGCTGGGCAAGGAGGGGATCGAATCAGAGCCGGCTGCACTTGGTCTGCTGGCGCGTGCGGCGCGCGGCTCGATGCGCGACGCGCTGTCGCTCACCGATCAGGCGATCGGCTACGGCGCAGGGCGCCTGGACGAAGAGGGTGTCAGGCGCATGCTCGGTGCTGTGGATCGGGACCACGCTGTGCGCATCGTCGAATCAGTGGCTGCACGCGACGGTGCCGCCGTTGTGCGCAGCGTCGACGCGTTGCGCGGCCTGGGGCTGTCGGCTGCGGGGACTCTCGACGAACTTTGCGAACTGCTGCAGCGCATGGCCGTGGTGCAGGCCGTTCCCGACGCGTTAGCCCGTGAAGTTCCCGGTGTCGCCGATGTGCTGCGCTTGGCCGAGTTGTTGCCTGCGGACGAAACTCACTTGTTTTACAGCATCGTCTTGCATGGTCGCTCAGATCTGTTGCTGGCGCCGGATGAATACAGCGGCTTGGTGATGGTGTTGCTGCGCATGCTTGCCTTTGCACCTGCCGGCGAGATGGCGCACAAGCGCTTGCCTTCGTCGGCAGCACTGCGCATGCCCGCTCGAATCGCCAGCACGCCGTCCCGGTCGGGTCGCGAGGAGGCGGTGAACCCTCTGCCGTCGGAACAGCCGCCCCCGTTTGCGACCGGGCCCGGTGATCGCTGGTACGCGTTGGTGCGCCAGATGGTCGATACGGGAGCGATCGGTGCCTTGGTCCGCGAACTGGCAATGCAGGCGCAATGCGTCTCCGTCGACGAGGCGCAGCAGCCGGAGCTGTGGCAACTGCGCGTCGAGCGTGAGAATCTGCGTGCCGCAGCGCAAATCGAGAAACTCCAGGAAGCGCTAGGGCGTTGCCTGAACCGTGCGCTTCGTATCGAAGCGGAACTCGGCATCCCGGTGGACTCTCCGGCGCGGCGCGAACAGGCCGAGCGCGACCGCCTGCAGCGCGACGCCGAACAATTCATCGAGAACGATCCGCTGGTGCGTTCGCTGTTGAGTCAATACAAGGGCGCGCGCATCGTTCCCGGGTCGATCAAACCACAGTGAGCATAGAGGAGAACAAACATGATGAAAGGTCAACTCGCCGGGCTGATGAAGCAGGCCCAATCGATGCAGGAAAACCTCAAGCGCGCGCAAGATGAACTCGCGAATATCGAAGTCGAGGGCCAATCGGGTGCTGGCTTGGTCAAGGTCACGATGACCTGCAAGCACGACGTGAAGCGCATCGCCATCGACCCGAGCCTGCTTGCGGATGACAAAGACATGCTCGAAGATTTGCTGGCCGCAGCGTTCAACGACGGCGTGCGGCGCGCCGAAGCAGTGAGTCAAGAGAAGATGGGCAAGCTTACGGCCGGCATGCCCATGCCGCCGGGCATGAAGTTCCCGTTCTGATCTGTCGTAGAAGTTCGAGCGCTCGTGCGGGAATCGTCACTCGAGGGGTTGATCGATGCGTTGAAACGCCTTCCAGGTGTGGGCGTGAAGTCGGCGCAGCGTATGGCCTTTCACCTGCTGCAGCACGACCGAGAAGGCGCGCGCCGAATCGCCGAGGCCATGACTTCGGCATTGGGCAGCGTGCGTCATTGCGAACGCTGCCGAACCTTGAGCGAAACGGCGCTGTGCGCACTTTGTTCCGACGCGGCACGCAATGTCCACCAGCTGTGCGTCGTCGAAACCCCGGCAGACCAGGCCGCGCTCGAGCGCAGTGGCGGCTACTGCGGCCACTATTTCGTGCTGATGGGGCGCATCAGCCCCCTCGACGGGGTCGGCGCGGGCGACATCGGTGCCTTCCAATTGCTGGAGCGGGCCACCGACGGCGTCGTCACCGAAGTCATCATCGCGACGAACTTCACCGCCGAAGGCGAAGCCACCGCCCATGTGCTCACGGAAACGCTCAGGTCGCATGGCCTTCACGTGACGCGCCTGGCGCGGGGCGTGCCAATCGGCAGCGAACTGGAGTACGTGGATCTGGGCACGATCGCCCACGCCTTGGTCGATCGCCGTTGATGCGCCGCCCACGCAGGCTCAGTGCTTGACCAGTTGAACTCGCTTGGCGGGCTTCACAGCAAGCAGCGGCTTCGGCGCCGTGCGTAGCGAGGGCCTCGCTGCCGAGCCGCTCTTGGCGCGGGCGGTCTTGGCGGGGACGAAGACGGTGACTTTCTGGCCCGCACGAAACGCCGACCCGACGTCCACGTCGTTCCACTGCGCAACGTTTTCCTGCGTGGTGCGGTAGCGCCGCGCCACCGTGGCGACGCTATCTCGCCGACCGGCGCGCAGCAACACGCGGCGCACCTGGGTACCGTCCGGCGTGAGCACGATCGTCCCATTGTCGGCCACATGTTCGGAAACGTCGTCGCCGCCCGCGTCGCTGCGCGGCACCAGCAATGTCGATCCGGCCTTGATCAGCATGTGCTGAGGTATGGCATTGAGCTCGCGCAGCTTGGCTTCGTTCATGCCGACTCGGCGTGCAGCCTCTGAAGGCTTCAAGGTGGTCGGGGCGACCCAGGCCGTCCAGCTCGCCAGACGGCCGGGATATTCGGGCAACTCCTGGACGAAGCGATTTGCGTTGTCGTAGGGCAGAAGTACCTGGGGCGTTCCAGCGGCCAGGATGACGGGCTTATTCATCTGCGGGTTCAGGGCTCGAAATTCTTCCACGGTCATTCCGGCCAAGCGCGCGGCGACGTCGACGTCGATGTCGCGTTGAATGGGCACGCTCAAGAAGTACGGGTGGTTCGCCAGTTCCGGCAAGGCCAGGCCGAATTCGCCGGGACGCGCGACGATGTTCTTTACCGCTTGCAGCTTGGGCACGTAGTGACGTGTCTCATGGGGCATCTTCAGGCTGTCGTACCCGGTGAGCTTGCGCGCCGCCCGATTCTTGGCGATCGCCCGCGCCACACTGCCTTCGCCCCAGTTGTACGCCGCCAACGCGAGGTGCCAGTCACCGAACATGGCATACAGTTTCTCGAGGTAGTCGAGTGCCGCGCGTGTGGAGGCCAGCACGTCGCGCCGGTCGTCGCGGAAAACATTCTGCTTGAGATCGAAATTGCGGCCCGTCGCCGGCATGAACTGCCACATGCCCGAGGCTCGCGCCGACGACATGGCTTCAGGATTGAACGCGCTTTCGATGAATGGCAGCAGCGCCAGTTCGGTCGGCAAGCCGCGCCGCTCGACTTCTCGAACGATGTGGAACAGATAGCGTCCGCCGCGTTCCGTCATGCGCCGTACATAGTCTGGTCTTGTGGCATACCACTGCTCTTGAGCGCGAACCAGTCCACCCTCGAGGTCGGTCATTGCAAAGCCCTGGCGCAGCCGAGTCCAAAGGTCGATCTGTTCGTCGTCATCGGCCGGTTCGATGCTCACGCCGGGCTGCAATGGATCGATGAGTTCGGGCGTCGCCGGGGCCTGCACTTGGCCTTGTGGCGCCTGATCCATCACCGGGCCGGCTGGCCGCGTCGAGGCGGGGATCTGTGCCGATTCGGCCGGCACTGGGGCATCCACTGTCATCGTTGTGGGCTGAGTCGGCAAACTCGGCTCGGCCGGCACCGTGCGTGCGGAATCGTCAGTAGCGGGTTCGATCGATTCGACCGTGGCGGAGTCCGTACGCGGAAATTCGAGCGCCGCGCAAGCCGTCAGCCACAGCGGCATCGTGCCGATCAGAACGGCCCAGCACCAATGGCCACGAAGGCGCGCCGGCATGACCGTGCCGGCGCTCAAACGCATGCTGGGCGAGGCATGAGCCCGCTCCAATCGCAGTTCAATAGAATCTGCGGGCTGCGAACTTGGTTCGCGAGCGACGGCGGGGCAAGTCGATCGATGAGCATGAGTGGCGGAATTATAGGTTTGGCCCACTGGCTGGAGACACCCGCGGGGCGTTACTTACTTGACTGGGAGCAGAGTTATCTCGACCAGGCAGTGGCCGATCTGTTCGGATTTCACAGTCTGCAGTTGGGCCTGAATCAGATCGATGCATTGCGGGCGAACCGCATGCCGCATCGCTGGATCGCAACCGAGTCCACGGGGGTCAACCCAGACGCAGCCCGAGTCTTGGCTGCAGTGTCTCTTCACTGCAGCTTCGACGCCTTGCCCTTTGACAGCCAGAGCCTGGACCTCGTCGTCCTGCCGCACACACTGGAAGTGACGAACGATCCGCATCTCGCATTGCGTGAGGTCGAGCGCGTGCTCGTACCCGAAGGGCGGGTCGTGATCGTTGGGTTCAACCCAGCCAGCCTCTGGGGCCTGCGCCAGCGCCTGGGCGGTTTGCGCCGGCGGCTGCTGCCGCGCACGCACGGGCCTCTGTTCATGCCCAGCGAGGGCGAGTTCTTCGGCTATCGCCGCCTGCGCGACTGGCTGCGTTTGCTGAGTTTTGAAGTCGAAGCCGGGCGATTCGGCTGCTACCTCCCGCCGCTCGTGTCGCAGCAGTGGCTGTCGCGCTTCGCCTGGATGGAGAGAGTCGGCGAACGCTGGTGGCCGGTATTCGGTGCCGTCTATTGCGTCGTCGCGGTGAAGCGGGTACGCGGCATGCGCCTGGTCGGGTTGGCGCGGACGATGCGGCGCATGGGCCAAGCCGCTCCGGCCGTTGCAGTGAATCACCGAGGCTTCGAAGCCGAGACGCTGACCCGCACCGGATCGTATCCCGCTCGAAGCCCCAGTGAATGAACCGCAGTGAACTGACGATGAAGTGGCTGGCCTACACCGACGGCGCCTGCGCGCCGCGCAATCCAGGGCCGGCTGGCTGGGGCGCGGTATTGTTGCCGCCCACAGGCCAACCGGCCAGTGAGCACTACGGTTTCATCGGGCCGGGAACGAACCAGATTGCGGAGTTGACTGCCGCAATTGAAGGATTGAGCCGGGTCCCGCCCGACGCTGCCGTCGAATTGGTCAGCGACAGCCAGTATGTGCTCAAGGGCCTGTCGGAGTGGCGCGCCGGCTGGGAACGCAAAGGATTCAAGAACTCGAAAGGCGCCTGCGTGGCCAACCTGGCGCTGTGGCAGCGCCTCTTCGCGTTGGCCGACGCGCGCAAAGTCACGACTCGCTGGGTGCGCGGCCACAACGGCGACAGATACAACGAGCGTGCCGATGAGCTGGCGAACCTTGCGCTCGAAGTCAAGGGAAACGGTGACCGGATTGCCCCCGTATAGACGGGCGCACCTCAGACGCGGGATTGTCCGCAATTGCTTGCAAGGAGACCATAGCTTCCATTCGCGGATCAACCCTGGTGCATCGCATGGAAGACCAAACCCCACCCGAATTCAACCTGCCGCCACCCAATTCCGCCGAGGCGACGGCAGCCGCATGGCAAGACCTGCTCTCTGAGCTGACGGAATTGCACGCCAAGCTAGAGTACCTGCGCCTGCTGCTTAAATTGGGCGTGCGAGGTTTCTGAGCGCTTCCAAGGCTTGTCGAGTCGATTCGAGGGCCAGGCCCCTTCGTGGCCCTTGAGGCCGTGCAATCGTGCTGTGGCCCGGCGTTACCTTGTATCCACGGCCATCGAAACCCCCAGCGAGGCCCCAGGCTGACACCTGACTAGGGTTGGCTCGAAACCGTTAGAGTTCGGACTGGCGTCCGAACCTAATGCGATGAAATTGCTGCACACCCTGGTTTGCGTTGTCGGCATCGGAGCTGCCGGAGGCATCGCATATTGGGTGCAGAACCGCCCCACAGGCGGGGCTGCTGCAACCGTGTCCCCAATCGCCTCGGCTGGCACAGCGGCAGCGGCACAACCCAGGCGTGGTGCGGGGCCGGTCCCAGGTGGGGACGCAGGTGCAGTTCCCGCGAGCATTGAAGTCGGCAAGGTCGAAGTCATGAGTCTGCAAGACGAGACTCAAGCGGTCGGAACGCTTCGCTCGCGCCAAGGTGTGATGCTCAGGCCAGAAGTCGGAGGCCGGATTGCCAAGCTCGGCTTCGCTGACGGCCAGCGCGTCACGCGCGGTCAACTACTCGTCCAACTCGACGACACCTTACAGCAGGCTCAGCTGCTGCAGGCCATGGCGCAGTCCAGCATCGCGCGTACCAACTTGCAACGCAACCGCGAGCTGGTCGCGCAAAACTTTGTGAGTCAGAGTGCTGCCGACCAAACCGGCGCAGCACTCGAGGTTGCCGAGGCCCAGGTTGCGGTGGCACAGGCGCAGCTCAAGCGCATGGCGATTGTCGCGCCGTTCGACGGCGTGACCGGGATTCGCTCAGTGAACGTTGGCGACTATGTGAAGGACGGCGCCGACCTGGTGAACGTCGAGGACGTCGGCGCGATGATGGTGGACTTTCGCTTGCCCGAGGCGGTGGTATCGCGCCTGCGGCTGAACCAGGCGGTCGATGTCAACCTCGACGGTGTGCCGGGTCGCAAGTTCAAGGCGCGCGTCGAAGCCATTGATTCCCAGCTCGACGCCAATGGGCGTTCCTTGCTCGTTAGGGCACGTCTGGACAATTCGAGCGGGGTGTTGCGCCCGGGCATGTTCGCCCGCGCCCGCATCGTGTTCGAAGAACGCCCGCACGCGCTCGTCGTTCCGGAAGAGGCACTCGTTCCGCAGGGCGCCAAGCAATACATCATCAAGGTCGTCGACGCTGCAAACGGCAAAGTGTCGCAGCGCATCGAGGCGCGGCTCGGCCTGCGGGTGCCGGGCAAGGTGGAAATCCTCGAAGGCGTGGTGGCAGGCGATACCGTCGTCACCGCCGGCCATGCACGCTTGATGCGTGGCGACGGCGTGGCGCTGCGCATCGTCGCAGTCGGCGGTGCCGAACCACCACACGCTCCGGTTGATGCAGTTGGGCGCACCGCTGGGCCGGCAGCCTCCGCGACGGCCTCGAGAGCAGCCTCGGCGGTCTAGCCGAGTTCCTGTTTCGCTGTCGCGGCCCAGGGAATCGAAGAAAGAGCGCGATGAAATTTTCCGAAACCTCGATCCGGCGCCCGGTGTTGGCCACCGTGATGTCGCTGCTGCTGGTGCTGGTGGGGGCGGTGTCGTTTTCGCGCATTGAGTTGCGCGAATACCCACGCATCGACGAACCTGTCGTCAATGTCAGCACGCGCTTGGTCGGTGCGTCGTCGGAGGTGATCGAGTCGCAAGTGACCAAGCCGCTCGAAGATTCGATTTCGGGCATCGAAGGCGTGGACATCGTGACTTCGGTTTCGCGTTCCGAGGAGAGCCAGATCACGGTGCGCTTCAAGCTGAGCAAGAACCCCGAGGCTGGCGCCGCCGACGTGCGCGATCGCGTGTCGCGCGTGCGTGCACGCCTGCCCGACAGCGTCGACGAGCCCGTCGTCGCCAAGGTCGAGGCCGATGCCACGCCGACGATCTGGATCTCTTTCAGCAGTGAGACGCGCTCTGCGCTGGAGCTCACCGATTTGATCGAGCGCGTGGTTCGGCCGCGCCTGCAAACCGTCTCGGGTGTGGCCGACGTATGGATTCGCGGTGATCGCAGGTTCTCGATGCGAATCTGGGTCGACCCCGACAAGCTCGCCGCATACCGACTCACGGTGCAAGAGGTGGAAGATGCCTTGCGCAAGCAAAACCTGGAAGTGCCTGCGGGACGTATCGAGAGCGTCCAGCGCGAGTTCAGCGTCACGGCGCGGACCGATCTCGCCACAGCCCGCCAGTTTTCCGAAGTTGCTTTGCGCACCGTCAATGGCTACACGGTGCGGATTCGCGACGTGGCGCGCGTCGAACAGGCCAGCGCCAACGAGCGCTCGAGCGTGCGCTTGAACGGCGTACCGGCTGTGTCGATCGGCGTAATCCGCCAGGCCACTGCCAATCCGCTCGAGGTGTCCGCCGGCGTGCGCGAGGTCCTGCCGCGGGTGCAGCAAGACCTGCCCGTGGGCGTGACGGTGCGCGTGGCCAACGACAACTCGGTCTTCATCGACCGATCGGTCCAATCGGTGTACCGCACCATTGCCGAAGCGGTATTGCTCGTCGCCCTGGTCATCTTTGTCTTCCTGCGCACGATTCGAGCATCCCTCATCCCCTTGGTCACCATTCCAGTGAGCCTGATCGGCGTATTCGGATTGATGGCAGTGGCGGGCTTCACGATCAATACGCTGACCCTGCTCGCTCTGGTGCTGGCGATCGGCTTGGTGGTGGACGACGCGATCGTGATGCTTGAAAACATCTTCCGCCACATTGAAGAAGGGCAGACACCCTTCCAGGCGGCGTTGCGCGGCGCCAAGGAAGTCGGTTTCGCGATCGTCGCGATGACATTGACCCTGGTCGCGGTTTACGCACCGCTTGCGTTCGCTCCGGGACGCACCGGGCGACTCTTCACCGAATTCGCGCTGACCCTGGCCGGGGCGGTGCTTGTCTCGGGCTTCGTCGCCTTGACCTTGACGCCGATGATGTGCAGCAAGCTGCTGCGCCACAACCCCAAGCCGCACCTGTTCGACCGCACCATGGAGCGTGTGCTGATGGCCATGATGCGAGGCTACGAACACCTGCTGCGTTGGATTCTGGGCCAACGCTGGATCGTGCTGCTCGTGATGGCGGCTGCCGCGTCGGGCAGTTGGTGGCTTTTCAGCGCTGCCAAGAGCGAGTTGTCGCCGCTCGAAGACCGCGGCGTGATCTTGGCGACGATCAACGCGCCCGACGGCGCGACGATGGCCTACACCGAGCGCTACATGGAAGCGATCGAACGCATCGGCATGTCCTACGCCGAGTTCGACCGGGTGTTCGTTGTCACCGGCAACCCGACCGTGTCACAGGGCATCAGTTTCATGCGCGCTGTCGATTGGTCGCAGCGCAATCGAAGCACCCTGGAGCTGGCACGCGAGCTGCAACCCAAATTCGCCGCGCTGCCGGGTGTCACGGCGTTTCCGGTGACGCCACCCTCGCTCGGCCAGGGGTTTCGCGAACGCTCGATCAATTTCGTCATCGTCACGTCTGATTCGTATGACAACCTGGCCACGGTGTCGCAACAGATGCTGAACGAGATGGCACGTAATCCGGGCATTGTTCAACCCGACAGCGACCTGCGCCTGAACAAGCCCGAGATCCTGATCAGGGTCGACCGCGACCGTGCCCATGACGCGGGCGTGGCCGTGGACCAAGTGGCTCGCGCCATCGAGACCATGCTCGGCGGGCGCAATGTCACGCGCTACAAGCGCAACGCCGAACAATACGACGTCATCGTGCAGACTCAGGCCAGCGGCCGCACCACGCCCGA
This sequence comes from Burkholderiaceae bacterium, assembly GCA_049297615.1. Classification (GTDB taxonomy): domain Bacteria; phylum Pseudomonadota; class Gammaproteobacteria; order Burkholderiales; family Burkholderiaceae_C; genus JAEMQF01. The sequence goes on along the minus strand of JBAQUQ010000128.1, from coordinate 5,380 downwards.
GCACATCGACAAACTGTTCGTGCGCGGCCAAAAGAACGGCGTCGAGGCGATGATTCCGCTGTCGTCGCTGGTGAGCGTCAAGGAGTCGGTCAGCCCGCGCGAGCTGAATCACTTCAACCAGCGCAGGTCGGTGTCGATCACGGCCAACCTGGCGCCGGGTTATGCCCTGGGTGAAGCGCTGGAATTCATGAACGCGACGGCGGCGAAAGTGCTTCAGCCCGGTTATGCGACCGAATTGAACGGCGTGTCGCGCGAGTTCAAATCCTCCAGCGGTGCATTGGGCCTGGTCTTCGCGCTGGCCTTGCTGTTCATCTTTCTCGTGTTGTCGGCGCAGTTCGAAAGCTTTGTCGACCCGTTTGTCATCATGCTCAGCGTGCCTTTGTCGATGGTCGGCGCGCTCGCCGCCTTGCATCTGTCCGGCGGCACGCTCAATGTCTATTCACAGATCGGACTGATCACGCTCGTGGGCTTGATCACGAAACACGGCATCCTCATTGTCGAGTTCTCGAATCAGCTGCGCGAGCAGGGCAAGGCGATGCGCGAAGCCGTGGTGCAGGCCGCCACGCTGCGCCTGCGCCCTATCCTCATGACCACGGGCGCAATGGTGCTCGGCGCCTTGCCCCTTGCGCTGGCCAGCGGCGCGGGCGCGGAGAGCCGGCGTCAGATCGGCTGGGTCATCGTCGGCGGCATGACGCTGGGCACGCTGTTGACGATCTTCGTCGTGCCCACCATGTACACCCTGTTCGCGCGCCGAAGGGTGCCCGGCGCCAATACCACGCTGACCCAGGAAACCGCGGTGGCCTGAGCGCGGCCCGATCAGGTCAATTCGCGTTCGACTTCCATCAGCTTGTAGCGCGCCAAGGCCAGGTTGGTGCGCTGCCGATCGAGCAGCACGAACAGGAAAAGGTCGGGGTAGTTCGACAACTGGCGCACCACATGATGGCGACTTCCGGCACTCGTCATCACTTCTTCGACAGGCTCGTCCAGGCCCATGTGGCGCGCCGCCGCCTTGTGCGCCTTGAAAGCCTGGGTGCAGGCGGCCGCGGCGATATCGAGGTCGAGGCTTTCTTCCTCCGCCATTTCGCGGGCGAGGATGAGCCCGTTGCCGGCGTCGACGACGGCGCAACCCAACATGCCCTCCAGTGTCAGCATCTCGGCGAGTTGCCGCTTCGCATGCGCGTGATCTAGCATATTTCGCGCCGGCCTGGCCTGGCTGGCCAATGCAGCCTGGGTGCTTGGCATGGGTTGAAGGCCCGCCGCTTCCATGAGTGGCACGAAGGGGTGACCGGCCGCAAGCCCTGGTGCGGGTTCGGGCATCGTGATGTCGGTGACCTCAACGGCAAACTCGGCAGAGTCGCTGATCGAAGCTTCCCAGCCGGGCTGCGATTTCACGTGATTCCAGGTTCCGAGCAAGGCATTCCACACCGAAGATGCGCTCGTCAGCGATTCGTTGTGCACATGCACCTGGAGCATCGGCGGCCAGGGCATCGAGGTGACCTTGTCAGCAATCCACAGCGCGCTGGGTGGAAGCATGAACAGGAGGTGCGGGCAGCGCCAGGTCGATTGGGCGCAAGCGTCGTTCAGCCACTTCAACAGGCTGTCGATGGTGTGCGGCTCCATCGGTCCGACGATCACTGTCGTCATCTGGCTTCGCTCCATCAGGGCGAGCGGAATCTCGGCGTTTCCCGGGCCCGGAGCACGCACGTCGGCGTGATAGATCTTCAGCGCGTCCTCGGCGCGCCGCACCAGCGCGGTCCTCTCGATCATCGCCAGCGTGCGCAGCGTCGACTGCTCGCGCAAATGCAGCTTTTCGATCGGTTGCCCGCCAGCGTCGGACACTGCCTTGATGACCGAAGTGGCCCACACGCCCACCGGATCGAGCAGGGTGATCAGATGGCTCGCGCTGTCGAGGTCGGCGCGGGTGGCCTTGAAGTGCTCCCGGATCGCCTGGGCGGGAGAGCCGGTCACGATCAGGTCGCGAACGTGCCGGTCGACGATCTGGCCATGGTCGTTGAGTTCCTTGGCGACACTCTCGAGGATGGCAGTGGCCGCAAATCCCTGGTCAGGATTGGCTGCGGTGCGGCGCTTCTTCCCCGAGGGGTCGACTGCCGGACCGAGATCACCGAACAACGATTGCAGCATGTGATTTCCTCACCCCTGTGCGAGATTCCTCGCAATTATTCGACACGCCGCGCGAGTGTATGCAAATCCGGAGCACCTAAACGCGGCGGATTCCCGGATTTGCGTGTCCTGCACAGTCGAGCAGGCGTGCGCCGCAGGTCTTGGGTACGGCGCGTCAAGGAGGAGGTTGCGCGAGTCCGTGCTTTTCGATTCGATAGCGCAGGGCGTCTCGGCTAATTCCCAGCAAACGCGCCGCACGTGACACGTTCCAGCCAGTCCGGTCGAGCGCCTGGACGAGGGCGGATCGTTCGAGTTCAGTCAGCGTGGTGGGCGAACCGGAAGAAGCGTCGAGTGCGAGAGGCCGCCCGGGAGCTGCGGTCTCCGCATCGGTCGCTGCGGATTCGCTCCCGCGCGGCAGCGCAAGATGCTGCGCCTCGATGACATCGCCCACGCCGAGCAAGACCGCTTGCTCCAGCACGTTGCGCAGCTCGCGCACATTGCCCGGCCAGGGGTGGCGCAGCAAGGCCACTTCGGCCTCGCCCGTCAGCGCTGGCACCGGCTTGCCGTAACGCACCGCATGGGCCCGCAGAAAATGGCGCGCCAGCGTCAGGATGTCGCTGCCGCGTTCGCGCAAGGCCGGCAGGTGGAGTTGCACCACGCAAAGCCGGTAGTAGAGGTCGGCGCGGAATCTCCCCGCGCGCACCAGCTCTTCGAGGGGCCTGTGGGTTGCCGCGACAATGCGTACGTCGACGCTGCGTTCGCGCACGCTTCCCAAGCGCCGTATCACTTTTTCTTCGAGAAGCTTGAGCAGCTTGGACTGCAATCCGATGTCCATGTCGCCGATTTCATCGAGGAAGAGCGTCCCGCCTTCAGCGGTCTCCACCAGACCGAGCTTGCGCTCGCGCGCGTCGGTGAATGCGCCGCGCTCGTGGCCGAACAATTCGGACTCGAGCAATTGCGCAGGGATGGCGGCGCAATTCAGCTCGACGAAGGGCTTGTCGCGGCGCGGCCCCGCCAGATGCAAGGCCCGCGCCACCACTTCCTTGCCGCTGCCGGTTTCGCCCAGTACCAGCACCGCCGGCGCGCCGCCCTCGCTCATTTGCAACTCGGCTTGGCGCAACTGCGACATGCGCTGCTTGAGTGCCAGCATGGGAACGCAGTCGCCGATGAGATCGCCCACCACAGCGCTTTGCGCGTCGCGCTGCTGGTAGTAGTCCAGCGCCAGATCGCGCCGCGTCTGGCCAAAGGCCCTTTCAATCACCATGCGCAGCTTGCTCAAGGGGACGGGTTTGGTGAGGAAATCGTGGGCTCCTTGTTTCATCGCTTCGACGGCAATTTCGACATTGCCATGCCCGGTCATCATGATCACGGGGACTGCAGCATCGATCTCGCGTATCTTGGCCAAGGCTGCCAAACCGTCCAGGCCGGGCAGGTTGAAGTCGAGCACGACGGCGTCTGGCTTCACTTCCGCCATCGTCGCCAGCCCTTGCTCGGCGCTGTGGGCTAGGCGCACCTCGAAGCCATGACGCTCCAGATAGATCGCGACATTCTTGGCCAGCACCACTTCGTCTTCGATCACCAGGATGAGTTGTGCCATGCGCGCTGTTCAATCGGTCGGTAATCAGGAGATCCGCGTCAAGCGATCCGCAATTGCACGCGCACGACGGTGCCGCGGCCGAGCGCGCTCTCGATCGTCAGACGACCGCCGAAGCGTTCCACGATGCGCCGGGCCAGCGCCAGGCCTACGCCCATGCCGCGCGGCTTGGTGGTCTGGAAGGGTGTCCCGGCACGTGCAAGTTCGGCCGGCGTCATGCCTGAGCCGTTATCCTGGACGCTGACGGTGACCATCGCAGCGTCGTCATCACGGCGTCCAATCAAACTGATGTGTCCGCTGCGCGCCGTGGCCTCGAGCGCATTCGTCAGCAGGCTGCGCAGGACCTGCGCGAACAGCATCGGATCGCCTCGCACGGCCGGCAGCTCGGCCGGGCATTCAAGCGCGAGCGTGATGCCGCGCCGTTGCAGTTCACGGTCGAAATCCTGGGCGCAGCGCTCGACCAGGTCGTGCATGGCCACCCGCGTCTCGGTTTCCACCAGGGGCCGGGTGTAGGACAAGAGCTCGCGCACCCAGGCCTCCAAGCGCTCCGATTCGGCGACGATGTCCTGCACCGCCTGCGATACGCCCGAGGCGTCGCTCAACGGAATGACTTCAGCGGAACTTCGAATCGACGCCAGCGGGTTGCGGATCCCGTGTGCGACGGCCGAACTCATTTCGCCGATGACGGCCAGAGTTTCTTTCTCGACCAACTGCTTTTGTTGGGCTTCGATGAGCTTCGCAGCACGCCGTACCGTGCCGAACAACGCGACGAAGAGCACGACACCGCTCAGGCCGGCGCCCACCGCGACGTAGATCCGCAAGCTCTTGATCGACCCCAACAGCGAGCGTGGGTTCTTGTAGAACTCGATCACCGCCTGCACCCGTTGGTCGCCGGGGTTGCGCACCGGGACGTAAATTTCGACGAACGCGTCTTCGAGCGCGCGGCCCTGGTGCTCCTGCTTGCCGTGTTCAGGCCGCTCGTGGGAAGCGAATTCGATGACGACGTTGCCGCGCAGGGCCTTGTCGAGTTCCGGGTTGGGGCCGAATTCGCGCCCGATCAACTCGCGCTCGCTCGACCAAATCACCCGGCGCTGCGTGCCATAGACATTCGCGCGCATGACATTGGGCATGGCGGCGACTTGACGGAATGCTTTTTCGGTGTGCGCCGATAAGGCCGCTGACGGGTCGGCGAAATAGCGCTGCAGCGATTCCTCCACCTGCACCAGGCTGTGCACGAATTCCTTGGTCAGCACCGCTTCTTGCAGCAACAAGCGCTCGGTCATGAACCAACTCAAGAGGCTGCCCGCGACTGCGGAGATTGCCGTGATTGCCGCCAAGGAGACCAGGGCGAACCAGCGTTGCAGATTGAACTGCCCGGTGAGGGCGGTATTTCGAAAGAATCTCATCCAGAAGCCGCAAGGCGATCAGGTTCAGGAAACCAGCATTGTGGGTGTCTACACCCAGGACCTGGGTCTTTTTGCACAAATTCGGGTGAGTCCCATTGGCGCGTGGCGAGGCTGCGTGCAGTCGTTTTCCCTGCTAGTGTTTAATTGCACAAACAATAGATAGTATTATGATGGCTACATTGCTTGGCGCAAGGTGGTGTCATGGCACGAGTGGCAGTTGCGTTGTCGTGTACGGCGGAAGTTGTGGCTGAGCTTGAGC
>JBAQUQ010000127.1:0-14531 GCA_049297615.1 Burkholderiaceae bacterium | reverse complement strand
GCGGCGGGCGAGCTCACGCCGGCGCTGCCATCCGGTAGAGTCGAGCCTGAAACCGAGACCTCGACGGCCTGCCCGTTTGCGCCGCGCTGCCCCTACCGGCAGCCGCGCTGCGCCAGCGAAGCGCCGGCAATTCGAAGCTTGGCGCCAGGGCACCTGGCAGCGTGCCATTTCGCGGAACAGGTGATGCCAGCCACCCAAACCACAGGAGACAGTTCATGAAGACCACGACAAGATTGATGGCCGCACTGGTTCTCGCCGCGCTGCCTTTCGCAGCGACGGCGCAGACGCGCAAAGACAGCGCCGTTCTCGCGATGGTCCTCGAACCTTCGCCGGGCCTGGACCCGACCATGGCACCGGCGGCGGCGATCGGCCAGATCGTGCACTACAACATCCTCGAGGGCCTGACCAAGATCAATATGGACGGCTCGGTCACGCCCCTGCTCGCCCAGAGCTGGAGCATGGACCCCGACGGCAAGAGCTACACCTTCAAATTGCGCAAGGGTGTGAAGTTCCACGACGGCGAAGCGTTTGACTCTTCCGACGTCAAGTTCAGCTTCGAACGCGCCAAGGACGAAAAGTCGACGAACAAAGCGAAGAAGGCGGTGTTCGACAACATCAGCAGCATCAACACGCCCGACGCGCACACCGTCATTCTTGTCTTGAACAATGCCGACGGCAACTTCCTGTTCCGCCTGGGCGAGAACACGGCCGTGATCCTGGATCCGAAGAGCGCCGGCGGCACCGCCACCCAACCGGTCGGGACCGGCCCCTACACCTTGGCCGACTGGAAAAAGGGCAGCTCGATCACGCTCGCCAAATGGGAGGGGTATCGCGACGCCGCGAACATCAAACTGAAGCGCGTGACATTCCGCTTCATCAACGACCCGGCGGCGCGCGTCGCCGCCCTGCTCGCCGGCGATATCGATGCGGTACCGATCCTGGACGCACCGCAAAGCGTCAAGCAGTTCCAGGCCGACAAGCGCTTCACGGTGGCCATCGGCAGCACCGCGGGCAAGGGCATCATGACGATCAATAACAAGAAGAAGCCCTTCGACGATGTTCGCGTGCGCCGCGCCCTGATGCACGCGATCGACCGCAAGGCTTTCATCGACGGTGTGCTCGAAGGCCTGGCGCAGCCTATCGGTTCGCACATGGCGCCCACCGACGCAGGTTATGTCGATCTGACCGGCGTCTATGCCTACAACCCCGAAAAAGCCAAGGCCCTGCTCAAAGAGGCCGGCGTGACCACGCCCCTGGACGTGACACTGACCTTGCCGCCACCGCAATACGCGCGCAAGGGCGGCGAAGTGATCGCTGCGCAATTGGCAAAGGTCGGCATCAACGCGAAGATCGAGAACGTCGAATGGGCGCAGTGGCTCTCGGGCCCCTTCAAGGGCAACTTCGACCTGACGGTGATCAACCATGTCGAGCCGCTGGACTTCATGCAATACACGAATACGGCCTACTACTGGGGCTACGACAGCAAGGCGTTCCGCGACCTGGCGGCGAAGTACGCTGCCGAATCCAATGCCAAGGAGCGTGTCAAGCTGTTCGGCGACATCCAGAAGATGTTGACCGCCGATGCGGTCAACGCCTACATCTTCAACCCGGCGCAAACCGCCGTGAGCAAGAAGGGCTTGAAGGGCGTGTGGAGCAGCTCGCCGATTTTCGCGAACGACTTGAGCGCGCTGAGCTGGCAGTAGGAGCCTGTCGGGCTGTGGGTCGGGCCCGCGCCGACCGGGCCGGGGCGCCTTGGGGTGCCATGGAAACAAAGGCGCAACACGGCACGGCCACAATGCGCGACCGTCGTTTCCAAGAGCTGCCGTGCCGGCCAGTTTGCGCCTCGTCCGACGCCTCGTTCTGTCCTCGAACCTGGCACTGTGGTGCGCCGCCGGATTCGCCCAGGACACCGCGCCGCCGGCCCCGCCAGCGGCTGCGTCCGCGCCGCGCTCCGATGCCCCCGCGACGACGCTGCAGAGAGTCGAAATCAACGCGGCGCGCGCCAGCCCGACCGAGGAGCGCCGCCAATCCACCGCGGCGAAGATCGTCATCGGGCGCGAGGAGATCGAACAATACGGCGACGCGACGCTCGGCGACGTGTTGCGCCGTCTGCCCGGCGTCACGCAAGGCGGTCGCCCCGGGCGCGGCGGCGAGCTGCGCATGCGCGGCATGGGCAGCGGCTACACGCAGCTATTGATCGACGGCCAGCGTGCGCCGCGCGGTTTCTCGATCGACCAGCTCGACCCGGAGATCGTCGAGCGCATCGAGCTGTTCCGCGCTCCCACCGCAGAGACCGGAACGCGCGCGATCGCGGGGACGATCAACATCGTGCTGCGCGAACCGCTGCGCACGCTGAGCAACGACGTGCGCGCCGGTTTCGGCGTCGAGCGCGGCCTGGTTTCGCCCGGAGCGTCGTGGACTCGCAACGGCGCCTTGAGCGAGACTGCAACGTATAACCTGAGCTTGGGCGCGCGCCAAGGGCGCCAGCGCACCGACACGCGGATCGACAGCGTCTACACCGACCCCGGCAACGCCATCCCCGCGCTCGACCACACCGCCACCGACAGCACCTTGGGCGAGCGCGACGGCGTCTCGCTCTCCTCGCAGGCGCGCTGGCGTCTCGGAGCGGGCGAATTCTTCATGCTGCAACCCTTCTGGACGCACAGCGAGGGCCGCAGCACGAACACGGGAACTCTGGCGGCGAACGGCGGCTCGACGCCGGCACCGTACGCGTCGCGCAGCGGCAGCGGCAGCTCGATCAACGACGCGCCGCGCCTGACCGCGCAACTGAACCGGCGCATCGCCGAGGGCACGCGCATCGAGTTGCGCGGCAGCGCCGGCATGTTCCGCTCGACAAGCGGCTCGCGCTTGCAGCAGTTTGGCGGCGACGGCAGCACAGCCCTCACGCAGGACTCCGACACCGCCCTCAGAGACCGCTCGGCGTTATTGAGCGGCAAGCTGCTGCACCTGCTGCGCGACAGCCACAGCCTCGTCGGCGGATGGGAGGTCGAGCGCGTGGCGCGTGTCGAGAGCGCGACGACCCTGCTCAACGGTGCGCCGCAGATCGGCGAATTCGGCGACGACATCCGCGCCTCCACGCAACGCCACGCGCTCTACCTGCAAGATGAATGGGAGCCTGCTCCCGATTGGTCGGCCAATGCAGGGCTGCGCGCGGAGCAGATTCGCACGCTCGGCGAGCGCGAGACCGCACCGGTGCAGAACATCAGCCGCGTGATCTCGCCGATCGCGCACCTGGTATGGCGCATGAATGCACCGCGGCGCGACCAGGTGCGCCTGAGCCTGACGCAGAGTTACCGGCCGCCGCCTCTGCAAAGCCTGATCGCCGTGCCACGCTTCAGCACGCTGTTTCCCCCGCCCGGAGCGAACACCGCGTCCAGCCCCGACGTCGCGGGAAACCCCGCGCTGCGGCCGGAACGCGCGAACGGCGTCGACCTCGCATTCGAGCGCTACCTCGGCGGCGGCGGAATTCTTTCGGTGAACCTGTTCTACCGGCGCATCCGCGACCTGATCCGCAACGTCAGGACCTTGGAAGACGTTTCTTGGGCGAGCAGCCCGCGCTGGGTATCGCGCCCGAGCAACCTGGGCGATGCGACGACCCAGGGCCTCGAATTCGACGCCAGGTTCAAGCTGACCGAATGGCGCGCCGATGCGCCGGCTGTCAACGTGCGCGCGAATCTGAGCTTGTACCGCTCGCGCGTCGACGCCGTGCCCAGCCCCGACAACCGCATCGACCAACAGCCGCGTTTGCTCGCCAACCTGGGCGCCGACCATCGCTTCACGGGAACGGCGTGGACGCTCGGCGGCAGCGCCGCCCTCACGCCGGGCTACCGCACCCAGTTGACCGAATTGCAGAGCCAGGAAATCGGCACCAAGCGCGTTCTCGACGCCTTTCTGCTGTGGCAGATCGACCCGACCACGCGACTTCGTTTGTCGCTGTCCAACATGGCTCCGCGCGACAGCGTATCCAGTTCGACAATCGTCGAAGGCACGCAGACGCAGGCGACCTCGACCACCGGTCGCACCGACACGAGTGCGGCGCTGCGCCTGGAGATGCGCCTCTGACGCAGTAGCGGACCTCGCGCCAGCGCGCCGGCAGCTTGTAGCGGTTTCGCCAGCCGCGGCGGTGGCCGCCTGCTAGAGTGGCCGCAAGTCCACAGGGATTGCCGCCGATGACCTCCACCGTCCACCTGTCCGCGATCGAACTCGGCTCGGCGTACCGCAGGCGCAGTCTTTCACCCGTCGAGGTCACGCGCGACACGCTCAAACACATCGCCGCGTGCGAACCGGCGCTGCACGCCACCTATGCGCTGGACGCCGACGCTGCGCTCACGAGTGCCGAGGCGTCGCAGGCGCGCTGGCTTGCCGGCAAGCCGCTCTCGGCGCTGGACGGTGTGCCGGTGACGATCAAGGAGAACATCGCCACCCGCGGTGTGCCGATGCCGATCGGCACGGCCGCCACCGAGCTCACGCCCGCGCCCCAGGACGCGCCGCCCGCGGCACGCCTGCGCGAGGCCGGCGCGGTGATCCTGTGCAAGACGACGATGCCCGACTACGGCATGTTGTCCTCGGGGCTGTCGAGCTTTCATGCGCTGACGCGCAACCCCTGGGACCTGAGGCGCAACCCGGGCGGCTCGAGCAGCGGCGCCGCAGCCGCCGCCGCGGCCGGCTACGGCCCCTTGCACATCGGTACGGATATCGGTGGCTCGGTGCGCCTGCCCGCAGGCTGGTGCGGCGTCTTTGCGCTCAAGCCCAGCCTCGGGCGCATCCCCATCTATCCGCCCTACGCCGGGCGCGTAGCCGGGCCGATGACGCGCAGCGTCGCCGATGCGGCAGCATTGATGGCCGTGCTGAGCCGGCCCGATGCGCGCGATGCGACGAGCCTGCCGTGGCAGGACATCAGCTGGTCGCAACTCGAACGCGAGCTCAAAGGGCTGCGTTTCGGACTGCTGATGGACGCAGGCTGGGGTCTCGATGTCGAGGTGGAAGTCGCGGCCGCCCTGCACGCCGCGGCACGCGCCTTCGAGGCCGCCGGCGCCAAGGTGGAGCCGGTCGCACCTTTCATGCAACGCAGCATGGCGCAGGGCATGGACGACTTCTGGCGCTGCCGTGCCTGGCTCGATATTTCGGCCCTGCCCGAAACGCGGCGCGCGCGCGTGCTGCCCTTCATTCACGAATGGGCGCGCGGCGGCGCGAATCTGAGCGGCGAACGAGTCTTCCGCGGCTTCAGCCAGATGGCTGCGCTGCGCGATGCCGCAGTCGCCGCCTGCGCGCCTTTCGACTACCTGCTTTCCCCCACCGCGCCGCTGCCGGCCTACGCGGCTGAACTGGCCTGCCCGACGAATGACCCGCAACTCCCCTTCGAACACATCGCCTTCACCCTGGCGTTCAACATGAGCGAGCAGCCCGCGGCGAGCATCAATTGCGGCTACACGGCCAGCGGCCTGCCGATCGGGCTGCAAATCGTCGGCAAGCGTTTCGACGATCTCGGCGTGCTGCAAGTGGCCCGGGCCTGGGAGAGGTTGCGTCCGGCGCAGCGGCAATGGCCCGAGCCACCGTTCGCCTGACCGGCGACCCTGACGAGAAAACGATTGCGGGCGCAGCCGCGCCTGTGTAGATTCAATCGTCGACCCAGGAGGCCCTCTGCACGATTCTCGCGACTGCCCGGTCAGCACGCCTTGGAACGCCGCGCTCCAACACAGTGAATCTGCGCTGTGGCGCATGGTCTCGTTCTTCGGCGACCCGCTCATCGACCTCGATGCAGCGATCGCCGCCGACCCGGCCTGGTGCCTGGCGCAGGTGATGAAGGCCGACTTCATCCTCACCCTCACCGAGCCGGCCATGCTGCCGCAAGCGCGCAGCGCCATCGAGGCGGCGCGGCCCCTGCTGGCGCACGCCCATCAGCGCGAGCAAGGCCATTTCGCCGCTGCCGAATTGGCCCTGGCCGGGCGCTGGCGCGACGCCTGTGCGCTGTGGGACGCGGCGCTGCGCGAGAACCCGCGCGACTTGCTGGCGCTGAGCTGCGCGCATCTCTTCGATTTTTATCGCGGCGACGCCCGCAACCTGCGCGCGCGTGTCGCGCGCGTCTTGCCGGACTGGCGCGACGACGATGCCCTGCACCCCTATGTACTGGGCATGTATGCGTTCGGTTTGGAAGAGTGCAACTTCCATGCGCAAGCCGAAGCCACGGGCCGGCGCGCCGTGGCGAGCCAGGCCAAAGTGCCCTGGGCCATCCACGCCGTCGCGCATGTGATGGAGATGCAGGGGCGCCCCGCGGAGGGAGCGCAGTGGCTGCGGGCGCGCCACGCCGATTGGGCGGTCGACAATGGTTTATCGGTGCACAACTGGTGGCACCTGGCCCTGTTCCATCTGGAGTCGCTCGATACCGGCGCGGCGCTGCAACTCTACGACGACAGCATCGGCGGCAGTGCCTCGAGCGTCAACCTGCAATGGCTGGACGGCGCCGCGCTGTTGTGGCGTTTGCAACTGCTGGGTACAGATGTCGGCGCACGCTGGACGGACTTGGCGGCGGCCTGGGCCGATCCGATCGCCCACGCCGGCTACTACGCGTTCAACGATGTGCATGCGCTGATGGCATTGCTGGGCAGCGGCGATGCAACTCGGGCGGACGCCTTGCTCCGGGTTTGCGGCGAGCGCGCTTCGCTCGAGCCCCCCGGCGCCGCGCCCGACAACCGCGCCATGGCCACCGAGGTCGGCCTGCCGATGATGGTGGCTCTGGTCGATTTTTCGCTCGGGCGCATGCGCCAATGCATAGCCCGGCTGTTGCCCTTGCGCAACGTGGCCCACCATTTCGGCGGCAGCCACGCGCAACGCGACCTGATCGATCAAACCCTGCTCGCTGCCGCATCGGGCGGGCGCGACCCAGCGGTGGGCCGCGCCTTGCTCAACGAGCGACGCCTCAGCAAAGCGCATACACCCTTGACGCAACACTGGGAACGACGCGTCGAGGGCACGACGTAACCATGGCGCCGGGCGAGGCGCCTTCTATCGCGACAGTTGCCGCGGCCGCGATGCATCGATGCCAGAGAAGGGTCTGGGCTGGGATGTCCCCGTACGCTGCCGCGCCATGCAGGGCCAGCTGTTCACCCAGGACTTCCTCTCCGGCGATCGGCGTTTGCGATATCGCACGGGCCACCGATGTGCGGACCACGATCGCCTGCGTCGTTCCCACCGCGGCGGCCGGCAACACATTGCCATTACGGCTACACCGTGCATGCCACTCGCCATGGCAAGGCCGTGTCGTTCCACGATCTCGAAGGTCTGACGCATGCGCTGTGCGCCACATTGACGCGCAAGCCCGGGCGCTTGACCGGCGCTGAGTTTCGCTACCTGCGCCAGCATCTTCGCTTGTCGCAGGCGTCGTTGGGCAAGCTGCTCGGCGTGACCGAGCAGAGCGTTGCCTTGTGGGAGAAGCGCGGCCGAATTCCGCTGCTGGCGGACAAGCACCTTCGGCTCCTGTGGAGCGAGAAGCACAACGGCAACGAGACGATCGTGCGGGCCATGAACCGGCTCAATGATGTAGAACGGCTCGTCAACCAGAAGATCGTGGCGCGCGAAACACCCAAGAAGGGGTGGACGGCAAGAGCCGAGACCTTGGCGGAATGATTGCGCGCCCTTCGCGCGCACCGAGCCGTTTGCCGCAAATCAGCTGCGCTGGCCTTGCAGCTCCTATGCCTCGGCCGGCACGAATATCCACAGCAGGGCGTACAGCACCAGGCCCGCGCCTCCGCACAGCGCCAACACGGCGAACAGCAGGCGCCAGACCCACGACTCCACGGGCGTGGCGGCCGCGATGCCGCCGCACACTCCGGCGACCCAGCGATCGCTGCGGCTGCGCCGCAACGCATTGATCGCTGCCAGCGCGGGCGAATCCGTGGATTTCGGAGTGGGCCCAGGGGCGCCATCGAGCAGGCGCGCCTTGGCGCGCGCAAACTCCTCGTCGGTCAGCGCGGCGTTTTGATGCAGTTCGTGCAAGCGGGCCAGTTCGTCGCTCAGTGTCATGCGCAACTCCTCTAAGAAAACTGCTGCTGCGCCGGGTCGAGCCGGCGCATCAGACCCACGGTTTCGCCAGGCCTTCCTGCTCGAACGCGCGCTGCACCGCCGGTCGATCCAGGACGCGCTGCAAATAAGGCCCCAGATGCGGCAGGCTGCGGGCCGGGCGTTTGAAGCCGCGCGTCCAGCGGCACAGCATCAGCGCATAGGGATCGACGGCACTGTACTGTGCGCCCAGCAGCCAGGGCTGGCCCTTTGCGGCTTGCTCGGCGAGCTCGGCTTCGAGCTGATCGAGCATCGCGCCCACTTTGCTTTGCGCATGCGCTTTGATCTGGATCGTCGCCGCCTCATTGCCTTCGTCGACGAGGCGCTCGCCGTAGAAGTAGTGAGTCAGCATCGCCTGCATCGTGTTCGTGAGCCAGATCAAGCGCTTGTAGAAATGCGCGCGCGCCGGCGTGCCAAGGGCCGGTGCCAGCAATGCCTGCGGGTGAGTGTCGGCCAGATGCAGGCAGATTGCGGCGGTTTCGTACAGCACCAGGTCGGCGTCGATCAGCACCGGGATCAGCCCATTCGGATTGAGCTTCAGGTATTCGGACGATTTGTGAACCCCGCGCGTGCGATCGGCCAGCTCGAGCCGGTACGGCACGCCCAGCTCCTCGAGCAGGATGTGCGGTGTCAGGCTGGCATTGCCGGGGTAGTAGTGCAGGATCAGCACGGCGATTGCATCGAAGACGGTGAAACGGGCGGCAGCGAGCGGCCCATTGTGCGCTGCCGGCGCCGGACCCGGACGAGACCGGCCTTCGCGCCCATACTGCGAGACCGTGAGTCCTTCAATTGCGGAGACAGCCATGCTCGAACTGCTGCAGTTTCGCCACTCGCCCTACAACGAAAAAGCGCGCTGGGCGCTGGACCTGAAGCGCGTTCCCCACCGGCGGCGCAGCCTGCTACCCGGGCCGCACCTGGCCGTGGTGAAGCGAATCACGGGGCGCAGCGCCACGCCGGTGCTGGTACACGACGGCGGCGCGATCGACGGCTCGGCGCGCATCCTCGAATGGCTCGAGGCCCGGCACCCCACACCGGCCCTGCTGCCCCAGGAGGCGGCACAGCGCGACGAGGCCTTGCGCATCCAGCGCTGGTTCGACGACGACATCACGCCGCGCATGCGCCGCACCGTGCTCGACGCCCTGCTGAGCGAGCCGAGCATGTTCGCGCGCGTCTTCGGCGACGGCGCAGCGCCGCTGAAACGCTGGGCCTATGCCTGCATCGTGCCCCTGGCCGCGCCCCTGGTGCGCAAGGGCAATGGCATCACCGGCGCCGCGTCGGTCGAGGACGGGCACCGCGCCGCGGCGCAGGCCTTCGACTTCGTCGCGCAGCGCAGCGCGGCCACCGGTTATCTGTGCGGCGCTGCCTTCAGCATCGCCGACCTGACCGCGGCTTCGACCCTGGCGGTGTTCGTCAAACCCGAGCATTCGCCCATGGCAAGCCCGCAACCCGTGGGGCGCAGTCTGCAGGCCTTGCTCGATCGCTACGCCAAGCACCCCGGCGCGGATTGGGTGCGACGCGTCTATGCGCAGCACCGCGCCTCGCACAGCGACTTCGACGGCCCCAGCGAAGGCGCGGCGTGAAGGCATGACCGAGCGCCCTGCCGCCCAAGCCGATGCAGGCCCAGGCTGCGAAGCGCCACAGGGCGCGCTCAAAGCGCCGCGAGGAATTCGAGCAGCAGTTCGTTGACCTTGGCGGCGCGCTCGCGCTGGATCCAGTGGCCCGCGCCCGCCAGGATGTGGCAGCCGCGCAAGCCGGGCAGGGTGCGGGGGAAGGCTTCGATTTGCGCTTGCGAGGCGGGAAACTTCAACACAGCGTCGCGCTCGCCGGCGATGAAGAGCGAGGGCTGGCGCACGCGCACGCTGAGCAAGTGCGCACGCTGACGATCCTGGCCGTGACGATTCGCGGCATCGGCCCCGACATGTCTCAGGGTGGCAAGCGCTGGCACCACCCCTTTCACTTCACGCCCGACCTGCCCGAGGCCCTGGTGCAGGGGCGCGAGCGCGAATACCTGAGCTGGCCTCCAGTCGTCGCCGCCGTCGTAGGTGTAGTTGAACCCGGCGACCGCCTCGCCAAGAACGGCGCCAACCTCGTGGCGCCGGTCGTCGAGCGTCGGAGTTTCTGCGCTTGACCAACCAACGTATTGGCATAATTTGCCAATCCTGATCTAGCGAGCCTGTTCTCGCACTTTCGGAGCAGACAACATGCCCACACGCAACGTAGTTCTGAGCGAGCATCAGCACGAGCTGGTAGAGGCTCTGGTGCAGTCCGGGCGCTACCAGAACGCCAGCGAGGTACTGCGAGAAGGACTGCGCCTCATCGAGGAACGCGAGCGTATTGAGCAAGCCAAGCTCAAGGCCCTTAAGCAAGCGGCCCGCCAGGGCTGGGCGGATGTCTCGGCGGGGCGGTACGCCGATGTCGCAGATGATCGGCTCGAGGACTTCATTGGGCAGTTGGGTCGTCGTGCCGCCCGGCAGGCCAAGACGGCGAGCTGATGCTTCGCTTGTCGCCTGTCGGACGCCGCCCAGGCAGATGTCATCGACATCCTTGCCTGGACGCAGGCGCAATTCGGCGAGGCGGCGCGGCTGCGCTATGAGAGCCTGATCGTCGCGGCGTTTCGCGACGTGGCGACACAGCCAGACCGGCCGGGCAGTATCGAGCGCCCGGAACTCGGCGCGGGTGTTCGAACGTGGCACCTGCGACTGAGTCGGGATCACGTGGGCACAGGTGCGGGGGTAGTCCGCCGGCCGCGCCACTTCCTGATCTACCGCCTTGAGCCCGCCCTGCTCGTGGTTGGCCGGGTACTGCACGACGCCATGGAATTGGCACGGCACTCGGACCCCGAAACGTCCTGGGAATAGCCGCCGGTCAATTCATGGTGCGGTCGACCAGTCCCCAGGCCCCGGCACCCGTCGCAACGGACTCGACTCGCAAACTACTGGCGTTGGTGGCGGCGTAGTGGTCAGCGCTGCCACTGCCTGCGTTGTGGCCCATCGAGGACAAGCCAGATGAACGACTGGAAAAAAGTACCTCCCGAACTCATCGCGCGCTTCGACGCCGCCCTTCCGCAGGCCGCCGACGTGCAGCGCCGCCAGATGTTCGGCTGCCCCTGCGCGTTCGTGAACGGCAACATGTTCGCCGGCTTGCACGAAGACCGCTTGATGGTCCGCGTGCCCGACGAGGCGGCTGCGCATCCGGCCGTGATCATGGGCAGGACGATGAAGGAATACGCGCTCCTGTCCAATGCGGTGGCCTTGAACGCCAACGCGATGTCGGCGTGGATCGAGCGGGGCTACCGCTTTACCCGCGCCTTGCCAGCCAAAGTGGCGAAGGCTGCGAAACCGGCCAAACCCACAACGCCGAACAAGAAGGTCAGCGCGGCCAAGGTGATGAAAACCGCTGGCGCGGCCCAGGCCATGAAGAGAGTCGCCAAACGGTCTTGAGTCGAGCGCTGCGAATCGTCACAGCCCTTTCAAGAAATCCAGCAGCAAGGTGTTCACCGTGTCGGCGCGCTCGCGCTGGATCCAGTGGCCCGCGCCCGCCAGGATGTGGCAGCCGCGCAAGCCGGGCAGGGTGCGGGGGAAGGCTTCGATCTGCGCTTGCGAGGCGGGAAACTTCAGCACAGCGTCGCGCTCGCCGGCGATGAACAGCGCCGGCTGGCGCACGATGCAGGCGCGCCACGGCGCAAGCAATTCCCAGGAGCGTCTGAGGTTGCGATACCAGTTCAGCCCGCCGCGAAATCCGGCGCGTTTGAATTCGCCCGCGTAGTAAGCCAGGTCTTCGCGGCTCAGCCAGGCCGGCAGGGATGCAGGGTCGACGCTTTTGCTGAGCACGCCTTGGCCCGGCTCGAGCACGCCGAAGCTCGCACCTTCGGGGGCATCGCCCGAGCCGCTGAAATAAAGGCGCCGCAGCGACGCTTCGACATCGGCCTCGAGTTCGGCCTCGGCCACACCCGGTGCCTGGAAATACTGCATGTAAAACGTCGTGATGCCCTGGCTTTGCAGCGCACTCAAGAGGTCGATGCGTCCCGGCGGCGTGAAGGGCACGCTCATTCCGGCGACGGCGCGGAACAGGTCCGGGCGCAGCAGCGCCGCAGTCCACGCCACCGGCGCACCCCAGTCGTGGCCGACGATCACGGCTGGCTCATGGCCCAATGCCTTGACGAGCTCGACCATGTCGCCCACCAGGTGCAGCATCGTGTACTGCTCGACATGGGGCGGCGCGTCGCTGCCGCCGTAGCCGCGCATGTCGGGCGCCACCGCGCGGAAGCCCGCCGCAGCCAGGGCAGCGAGCTGGTGCCGCCACGAATACCAGGATTCCGGCCAGCCGTGGCAGAACAGCACGAGAGGGCCGTTGCCTTGTTCGGCGACGCGCATCTTGATGCCATTGACCGAAAGGGTCTGAAACTTCGGCTCGTTCATCGGCATTTCCTTCATCGCCTCGTCGGCGGCGCCGCATGCGTCTCGTCCTGGCACGACTGGCACCAGGCATACAGCGCGTCGTACATCGCCATGCCGTGGCGAAGCATCTCATGGTCGTCGGTGTGCAGCTTGGACAGGCCGAGCGAGATGGCGTAGAGACCCGCCGACTGCGGCGTGAGATCGAGCCGCGACGTGTCGGCGCCGCGCACGATGCTTGCGAGCTGCTGCAAGGCCGGGTCGTCGAGGCGGTACTTGGCGAGGAAGGCGTCGAAGCTGCACAGCTCGCCGACATGGCCCATCTCGACGCCGGGAATGTCGTATGGCGTCGCCCCGCTGGCTTGGGCGACTCGCAACACGTCATGCGCGGGCACGTAGAGAAACTCTGCGCCGGCGTCGATGAAGCGTCGAATCAGCCAGGGGCAGGCGATGCGGTCGATCTTCGGGCGTTCGCGGGTGATCCATTTCATATCTCGGCCCTTGCAACGCCAGAGCCGGCCGGGGCGGCGTTCGGCGGCTTGGGCTCGAGCGGCCGGGCCGCCGCCTGCCAGGCGTCGATGCCGCCGCTCAGAAAGCGCGCCTTCAAGCCTGCCGCGCGCAGGCGCAGCGCGGTGGCGCGGCCGACTTCGTGTCCGTAGACGCAGTACACGACCACGTCGCGGTCCGCGCTCAACTCGCCTGCCCAATGGCCGACGTCGGCCGGGTCGCACCAGCGCGCGCCGGGAATCATCGTCGTGGCTTGCTCGAACACGCCGGCGCGCCGCACGTCGAGCACGATCGCCCCTGCCACTTGGTCTTGTGCGGCGCCGAAGGGTTCGCTCGCTGCGTGCACGGCGTGCTGGTAGCGCTCATAGACCCTCGCCCAGTCGATATTGGCCATGAACGCGTCGACGTAGGCGCCGGCCGCAGCGCCATGGTCCAAGTGGTAAGCGTGTTCGTACATGTCCAGCGCGAGGATCGGTGTGCCGCCGGCCAGACCATGGGTATGGTCGGCCGCCCAGAGATTGACCAACCTGCCCTCGCGCGGGTTGAAGGTCAACAGCACCCAGCCCGAGCCGCCGCCCAGCGCCTTGCCGATCGCGACGAACTCTTCGCGCCAGCGTTGCACGTTGCCGAAATTCGCCGTCAGCGCAAGCGCCATCGCCGGCGCCATGGTCTTGCCATCGCCGCCCAGGCAGCCGAAATACAGCTCGTGCAGCAGGACCGAGTTGGTCGCGATCAGCTCTTCGCGCTTCAGGCCATTGATCTGGAATGCCGCGGCGCTGGCGAAAGGCAGCTGGGCCAGACGCAGGCGAATGGCGCCGAGCCGCTTGACCGCACCGCCGTAGTTGTTCTGGTGGTGGCTGCGCAGCAGCGTTTCGGACAAGCCGGGCAATACGCTGGGGTCGAAAGGCAGGGATTGAAGCTGGGTTTCCATCACGATTCCTTCAGCGCGGCATGGGCAAGAGCAAGGTGACCAGCAGGCCGGCGGCCGCGCTTGCCGTCAGCAGTGGAATGACACCGAGCTTGAAGCGGAACAGGGCCACTGCGGCGGCCACGGCAAGAAGCGCCGAAACCGCGTCGAAACGACCCGCGATACCTTGCGGCCAGAACACGTGGTAGGCAAAGAACAGGGCGAGATTGAGGATCACGCCGACCACGGCGGCGGTGATCGCCGACAGCGGTGCGGTGAAGCTCAATTTGCCGTGCGTGGCTTCGACGAGCGGACCGCCGGCGAGGATGAACACGAATGACGGCAAGAAGGTGAAGAACGTCACCACGCTCGCAGCGAGCGCAGCGCCGAGGAAGAGCGAGTCGGGCCCGAGCGCCTGTTTCAGCCAGCCGCCGACGAAGCCGACAAATGCGACGACCATGATGAGCGGCCCCGGCGTTGTTTCGCCCAAAGCCAGGCCGTCGATCATCTGCGCCGCGGAGAGCCATTGGTGCTGCTCCACCGCGCCTTGGTAAACATAGGGAAGGACGGCGTAGGCGCCGCCGAAGGTGGCGAGGGCCGCCTTGGTGAAGAACCAGCCCATCTGCGTCAACGTGCCGTGCAGGCCC
>JBAQUQ010000126.1:0-21469 GCA_049297615.1 Burkholderiaceae bacterium | reverse complement strand
ACCGAACTTGGCCGCCAGCACGCTGGTCAGCGCCGCAGTCAGCGTGGTCTTGCCGTGATCGACATGACCAATCGTGCCCACGTTCACGTGCGGCTTCTTGCGTTCGAATTTGCCCTTGGCCATATTCACTTTCTCCAAGTCGAAAAAGAAGGGCCCGCGAAGCGGTGCCCGCTCTCGTGTGCCTATTTTCCTCTGGACGTGATGATCGCATCGGCGACGTTCTTCGGCGCCTCGGTGTAGTGCTTGAACTCCATCGTATAGGTCGCCCGCCCTTGTGACATCGATCGCAGCGTGGTCGAATAGCCGAACATTTCCGACAGCGGCACTTCGGCCTTGATGACCTTGCCGCCACCCGCCATGTCGTCCATGCCCTGCACCATGCCTCGGCGTGACGACAAGTCGCCCATCACCGAGCCGGCATAGTCTTCCGGCGTCTCGACTTCCACTGCCATCATCGGCTCCAGAATCACCGGGCTTGCCTTGCGGCAACCGTCCTTGAATCCGAACGACGCAGCCATCTTGAAAGCGTTTTCGTTCGAGTCGACTTCGTGGTACGAGCCGAAGGTCAACGTGACTTTGATGTCGACCACCGGGTAGCCAGCCAGAACCCCGGCGGGCAGCGATTCTTCCACGCCTTTCCTGACTGCTGGAATGAATTCGCGCGGCACGACACCGCCCTTGATGGCGTCGACGAATTCGAAGCCCTTGCCGGGTGTCTGCGGCTCGAGGCTCAGCACCACGTGGCCGTATTGACCCTTGCCGCCCGACTGGCGCACGAACTTGCCTTCAATGTCGGTGACCGTTTTGCGAATCGTTTCGCGGTATGCAACCTGCGGCTTGCCCACATTGGCTTCAACGCCGAATTCGCGTTTCATCCGATCGACGATGATTTCCAGGTGCAGCTCGCCCATGCCCGAGATGATGGTCTGGCCGCTCTCTTCGTCGGTACGAACCCGAAACGACGGGTCTTCCTGAGCCAGACGGCCCAGCGCGATGCCCATCTTTTCCTGGTCGGCCTTGGTCTTGGGTTCCACCGCCTGCGAAATCACAGGCTCAGGGAAGACCATCCGTTCCAGTGTGATGATCGAACCTGGATCACACAAGGTCTCGCCCGTCGTCACGTCTTTCAGGCCCACGCAGGCCGCGATATCGCCTGCCAGAATTTCCTTGATCTCTTCACGCTGGTTGGCGTGCATTTGCAGAATGCGGCCGATGCGCTCTTTCTTGCCGCGAATCGGGTTGTAGACAGAGTCGCCCGACTTCAACACACCGGAGTAGACGCGCACGAAGGTCAGCTGACCGACATAGGGGTCGGTCATCAATTTGAACGCGAGGGCCGCGAACTTTTCCGTGTCCGCCGCCTTGCGCGACGTTGCCTTATCGTCGTCGTCCAATCCAGGAACGGGAGGAATATCGATGGGCGAAGGCATGAACTCGATGACCGCGTCGAGCATTCGCTGCACCCCTTTGTTCTTGAATGCCGTGCCGCACAACATCGGCTGAATCTCGGTCGCGATCGTGCGCATCCGCAAGCCTTGCACGATTTCGGCTTGTGTCAATTCGCCGGTCTCGAGATATTTATTCATCAGCTCTTCGCTGGCTTCCGCGGCGGCCTCCACCATGTTTTCGCGCCACTTCCCGGCCTCGGCCAACAGCTCCGGCGGGATTTCGCGATAGTCGAATTTCATGCCCTGCGACGCCTCATCCCAGATGATGGCCTTCATCTTGGTGAGGTCGATTACGCCGGTAAAGTTTTCCTCTGCGCCGATGGGAATCACGACCGGCACGGGGTTCGCCTTCAAGCGCGACTTCATCTGCTCGTACACCTTGTAGAAGTTCGCTCCCGTGCGATCCATCTTGTTGACGAACGCCAGGCGCGGAACCTTGTACTTGTTGGCCTGGCGCCAAACCGTCTCCGATTGCGGCTGCACGCCCCCTACGGCACAGTACACCATGCACGCACCGTCGAGCACGCGCATGGACCGCTCGACCTCGATCGTGAAGTCGACATGGCCGGGCGTATCGATGATATTGATGCGGTGCTCGGCATAGCCGAGCTCCATGCCCTTCCAGAAACAGGTGGTCGCAGCCGACGTGATCGTGATGCCGCGCTCCTGCTCCTGCTCCATCCAGTCCATCGTCGCGGCACCATCGTGAACCTCACCGATTTTGTGGTTCACACCCGTGTAGAAAAGGATGCGTTCTGTCGTGGTGGTCTTGCCGGCGTCGATATGGGCCGAGATACCGATGTTTCGATAGCGCTCGATCGGGGTCTTGCGGGCCATGGTGGGGTCACTCCAATTGCAGGACAAACACGCGGGCCGCTCACGGGTCCGTGCAAACCCGTAGGCGGCCGAGGTCGACGCGGGCTTGTGGCCGCGCGCGGACAGGCGACTCAGAAGCGGAAGTGCGAGAACGCCTTGTTGGCCTCGGCCATGCGGTGCACCTCATCGCGCTTCTTCATCGCGCCGCCTCGGCCTTCAACCGCTTCCATCAGCTCGTTGGCCAAGCGCTGCGCCATCGATTTCTCACCGCGCTTGCGGGCAGACTCCTTCAGCCAGCGCATCGCCAGCGCGACGCGACGAACCGGCCGTACCTCCACCGGAACCTGATAGTTGGCACCGCCAACGCGCCGGGATTTCACCTCGACCATCGGTTTGATGTTATTCAGCGCCGTGACGAAAATTTCGAGCGGGTCCTTGCCGGACTTCTTCTCGACTTGTTCGAGTGCGCCGTAGATGATCCGTTCGGCAATCGCCTTCTTGCCCGACTCCATGATGACGTTCATGAACTTGGACAGGTCGATCGAATTGAATTTCGGATCGGGCAGGATGTCCCGTTTGGGGACTTCGCGTCGACGTGGCATTTCGCTTTCCTCTTTGCTTCAGTTGGCGAGGTCTTTCGACAAGCGCCGCGGGCAACCACGCATTCGAGCCACCCACTTACTCAGCCGGGACGATTCCCGAACCGTACTAAAAAACATCCCTTGCCGGCCTTCAGGTTGGCTTATCCATCCGGCGTAGCACTTTCGAAGCATCACGCCTTCTTCGGCCGCTTCGCACCATATTTGGAGCGCGACTGCTTGCGGTCCTTCACTCCTTGAAGGTCCAGCGAACCACGCACGATGTGATAGCGCACGCCGGGCAGGTCTTTCACCCGACCACCACGCACCAGCACCACGCTGTGCTCTTGCAAGTTGTGCCCTTCTCCGCCGATGTACGAGATGATCTCGAAGCCATTGGTCAGGCGCACCTTGGCGACTTTGCGCAGCGCCGAATTAGGCTTCTTCGGCGTCGTCGTATACACGCGCGTGCAGACGCCCCGGCGCTGCGGCCCGCCTTGCATCGCCGGCGATTTGGACTTGATCGTCTCGGTCTGTCGACCGTGGCGCACGAGCTGATTGATGGTTGGCATGAAGAACCCGTTCCCGTTGGAGTGCCCTGGCGTTCAACACCGGCGCAGCACACTAAGGGTAGGATTGGCCCCGCGCCGCGGTCCCCGAATCTCCGGGGTGCTGGGTTTGTCGCAGCGGGCCGCCCATCAAAGAGCGCAGCAGTAAGTGCTGAAAAGCTTTTGATTATATTCGTTGGCGGGGATGCGACAAGAGCCCGGAACACCCGGCGACGGCACCGCACCCGCCTTTCCCAATGGTCGAGCCTGTTCCACTACGCCCAATTTTGCTGCACGCCGACGTGGTCGCCATCCTACGAAACATGGTTTTCGAGCGCTGGCTCGCGCGGGAGTTGTCTTGCGTGTGTCCATCTGGATTTCCCGTTGCGGCTTCGGCTTCACATGCCTGACGCTCGAGAATCCAAGCTCGGCAAGGCCGTTGAGCGTGGCGACTTGCGCGGGCTGATGGTCGACTGCAAACGCCTGCTGTCCGAGCGAGGCGAAGCGAACAGCGTTGCGATTGCCCAGGCTTTGGTCGTGCGCTTCGAAGCCTTGTCCAAACATCACCAAGGGACATTCTTCGAACGCCTGGCGCGGGACTTTGGGCCCGATCCGCGACGCGTACTCGAATGCTCTCAGGCCTACGCCGACGCGCCGGACGCTGCCAATCTGCAACGCCTGATTCGCCAGACCGAGCCGCCGCGCCAGGAACTCCTGCGACGCATCAATCGCTCACCGGGGGGAACCTCGAGCATCGTGGCGATGCGTCGGGCATTGCTGCCGCAGCTTGCGCAGAAGCCAGAATTGCAGGCCGTCGAGGCCGATTTCCTGCACCTGCTATCGAGTTGGTTCAACCCCGGGTTTCTGCGGCTGGAGCGGGTCGACTGGAATTCGCCGGCACAGCTTCTCGAGCAGATCATCCAGCACGAAGCCGTGCACGAAATCGACGGCTGGGACGATTTGCGCCGCAGGCTGCAACCCGATCGACGCTGCTTCGCGTTTTTCCACCCGCAACTTCCACACGAGCCCTTGATCTTCGTCGAGGTGGCGCTGCTCGAACAGATGCCAATGGCCATCGCGCCGCTGATCGACAAGACCTCGGGCCCGACGGCTGCCGGGCAATTCAAGGTCGCCGCGTTCTACTCGATCAGCAATTGCCAGCCTGGCTTGAAAGGCGTGTCCCTGGGCAACTTTCTGATCAAGCGCGTTGCCGTTGAACTCAAGCGGGAATTGCCGCAACTCGAGACCTTCTGCACGCTGTCACCGATGCCGGGATTTGTGCACTGGGTTCGCGACGGTGCAGTCTGCGAGGGCCTCTCGTCGATGCGCGCCAAGCACCTGCGTGAAGCCCGGCAGACGCTCCTGGAACAACGACAGGGAAACCTAGAGGGCCTTGCGAGCGCGCCCGCGCTGCGCGGCTTGGGGCCCGCGGCGACGCAGGCGCTGCGGCGATTGGGCGCGTTCTACCTTGCCTGCCACTCGCCGGCCCCCGGGGCCGACCCTGTGGCCCGCTTTCATCTGGACAACGGCGCACGCCTCGAAAGACTCAACGTACTGGCCGACCTGTCAGCCAAAGGAATGAATCAGTCATTCGGGCTGATGGTCAACTACCGATACGATCTGCACAAAGTCGAGGCCTACCACCAAAAGTTCACCCGCGGCGAAGTCGCCCATTCGCGCGCAATCGCCTCCTTGCTCTGACCCGACACACGGCCAACCGGTAGGATTGCGAATGCCAGTCACGCGCTGCCCCCGCAGAGATTCGTCGGTGCAGCAAATGCGCATGCGGCTCCAGCTTTGGGTCATGACGTTCAGGGCACGAATATGCAACCGGGCGAGTGTGCCTTCGGAGCTTCAGCGGGTCCATGCGCGACGGCCGGTAGGCGTTGTCAGCAGAAGAACTTCCCTTGGCGCGCGGCCACGGCAACCGGCTAAGCTTCCAACTGTCGACGCTTTCATTCACGACATCTGACTCGTTTTAACCGGCGCAACGAGACCACATGGCCCACGATTCAAGGACTGTCGAATTCGCACGCCGTTCTCTGCTGTGCGTGGCAGCAGGCGACCTCGTTCGGCAGAACCCGGGCAAGTTCGGGCAGGACTCGAGTCCAGCGCATGGACAGCAGCCTCTTTAGGGCGTTGCGCGCTTCTTTCCCGGCCGAGTTGGACAGCCCCGCGGTCCAGACCGTCGACGGCCAGGCGCTCACCTACACGTGGCGTGATCTCGAGCGCGCGACGGCGATGCTCGCCAATCTGCTCGAGTCGCTTGAATTGCCTGCCGACGCCCGGATTGCCGTGCAGACCGAAAAGTCGGTAGAGGCCATGCTGCTCTACCTGGCGGTCCTGCGCGCAGGATTTGTCTACCTGCCCCTTAATACGGCGTACTTGGCCGGCGAAATCGAATACTTCATGGGGGACGCGCAACCCAGTGTCTTCGTGTGCTCGGACAAGAACTTCGGCTGGGCCTCCAAGCTCGCGTTCAAGGCAGGCGCAAAGCACGTCTTCACCTTGAACCCGAATCGCACCGGCAGCTTGTTGGAGCGTGCCGCGGTTCTGAGCGACAGCCACGTTCCTGCACGCAAGCAGGCCGATGACCTTGCCGCCATCATCTATACCAGTGGAACGACGGGCCGCAGCAAGGGAGCCATGCTTTCGCACGGCAACCTGCTCAGCAACGCCCTTGTCTTGAAGCAATACTGGGGCTGGCGCAGCGGCGACGTACTGATCCATGCGCTGCCAATCTTCCACGTGCACGGTCTGTTCGTCGCCATTCACGCTGCGCTGCTCAACGGCAGCAAGATGCTGTGGTTCGGCAAGTTCGACCCCAAGGCAGTGCTCGCCCAGTTCGGCCGGGCCACCGTCTTCATGGGCGTTCCCACTCTCTACGTGCGCCTCCTGGCAGAACCGGGACTTGTGCGAGACGCCTGCGGGGCGATGCGCTTATTCATCAGCGGCTCGGCACCCCTGTTGGCCGAAACCTTCAACAATTTCCGGGAGTGCACCGGCCACACGATCGTCGAGCGCTACGGCATGAGTGAAACCCTCATGCTCACCTCCAACCCATATCACGCGCACGATGGCGAGCGGCGCGGCGGCACGGTCGGCTTCGCCCTGCCGGGTGTGCAGGTGCGCATCGCATCGGCCGTGGACCAAGCCCTGCCCGCTGGGGAGATCGGCAATATCGAGGTCAAAGGGCCGAACGTCTTCAGCGGCTATTGGCGAATGCCGGAAAAGACGCGCGCAGATTTCACTGAAGACGGGTGGTTCAGAACCGGTGATGTCGGGAGCCTCGACGCATCGGGGCGCTTGGCGATCGTCGGCCGCAGTAAAGACCTCATCATCAGCGGCGGCTTCAACGTCTATCCAACCGAAATCGAAGGCTATCTGAACGAGGTTGACGGC
Source organism: Burkholderiaceae bacterium (assembly GCA_049297615.1). GTDB lineage: Bacteria > Pseudomonadota > Gammaproteobacteria > Burkholderiales > Burkholderiaceae_C > JAEMQF01. Next base: position 14,677 of record JBAQUQ010000126.1, on the reverse strand, counting down.
GTTCTTGAAAGTGCAGTGGTCGGCGCGGTGCATCCCGACTTCGGCGAAGCCGTGATCGCCATCGTCGTGCCGCGGCCGGGCGCTTTGTTGGAATCCGCTGGCTTGATCGCCGCGCTGAAGGCCCGCATCGCCAGCTACAAGGTTCCCAAACGTGTGATCCTGGTCGAAAGCCTGCCCCGCAATGCAATGGGCAAGGTGCAGAAGAACGTGCTGCGTGAGCAGCACCAGGACCTGTTCACCCGCTGAGGCCGGTGGTGGCGGTGGCCCCGCGCATGCGTGGCCTCACCCGCACGAGTGCCGGCACGTGCACTGATCAAAGTGGAAACTGAACGCCCACGGAGATGAAATCGCCACCCACACCGCCGATGCTTTCGAACTCGACGCGCAGTGCTGCCTTCGGCGAAAAATGCCACAGCATGCCGGCGCCGACTCCCAGTTCGATATCGCCGCCGTTGGGATTGGTGCAGTTCCCGGAATACCCGGCCTTGACGTAGTGGGCACCTGCCTTGCCGTACACCGATATCACCGGGCTCAGCGGCACTTTGGCCGTGCCACCACCGCCCAACGCCCACGCCGAGGTTCGGCAGCTCGAGTTGGTCAGTGGGCGAACCGTTTGCGAGCCAAAGCTCGTCAGTTGCGCCTCCCAACCGAAGACACCGGTGATCGCGGCGCCGCCAAAAGCGCGGATTCCGGTGCCGAGATCGCTGTCGCCAAGCGCACCGCCAACGTAGGGCGCGGCCAACTGTGCCTGGGCGCACGCCAGCGCGCCGGAGAGAATCAGCGCAACTGCGCCGCGAATGCTTGCTTGGGTATCTATGGTGTTCACTGGCTCTCCTTGAGGTTTCGGGCGGCACGCACAAGGACGTCCGTCCCGTGCAGGGCGGCGGCAGTCTAGCGCGCGGCGTCTAGCCCGATGTTTGCAAATGTCACTGCCGCCTGCGCGGCGCCGCTGCGCATCGTCAGCACGCTGCTCATCGCTCCAGCAAGGTCTGCGCAAAGGCTGCCGCGTCGACATTGCCTCCGCTGATGGGCACGCCGATGCAGCGCGCGCTCCAGCGCTCGCGCTGCTGCCAGGCACCGGCCAGCGCCGCCGCGCCCGCCCCTTCGGCGACATTGTGCGTGCACGCGAACAGCATGCGCATCGCCGCGCCGACCTCGGCGTCGCTGACCGCGATCACGTCATCGACCTCGCGGCTCATGGTCTCGAGTGCTTGCGCCTCGGGCAGCCGGCACGCCAAACCATCGGCGAGCACGGTGCAGACCGGTGCTTCGATCACCCGCCCGGCCTGAAAGGCCTGTCGATAGGCCGTGGCATGCGCCGACACCACGCCGACGATTCGTGACTTGACGCCGACGTGGGCCCGCGCCGCGGCGCAGGCGCAAATGCCCGAACCCAGGCCGATGGGCACGAACACGACATCAGGCTGTACGGCTTGGAAGAATTCGATCCAGTAAGTCGCTACCCCGCGCACCAGATCCTCGTGAAACGACGGCACCATGTGCAGGTCCGCTTCACGCATGCGTTTTCGCGCAAGTTCACTCGCATACTCGCGCGCCGCCTGGAAGTCCTGGCCATGTTCGATGAGTTCGACGCCCAGGGCGCGCATCGCGGCGTTCTTTTCCGCTGAGTTCTCCAATGGCACGACGATCGTCGCGGCCATACCGTGGCGCTGCGCTGCAAATCCGACCGATTGGCCGTGGTTGCCCTTGGTCGCGCTGATCACCGCGGTGCAGTTCGGTTCGCGCCGCCGAAGCGCGTCGAAGTAGGTCAGCCCGCCGCGTACTTTGAAAGAGCCGATCGGCGTGTGGTTTTCGTGTTTTACCCAGACCTGCGCGCCCAGATGGCGATCGAGTTGGGGCCAGCGCTGTTGCGGCGTCGGCGGCATCACGGCATACACGACGCGTTGCGCCGATTCAATCTCTTCGCGGGAAAACGTAGCCATCACAGTCCCTTGCTGCTCAGCACTCGCGACGCACCCAGCGCCCCGCAGGAGCCCTTGTCGACCCATCGCGGCCGCGCGGGGTCATGCCCCGGCCGGATCGGCGCGCAAGCCCACTTGGCCGAGCGGTGTGGAAAGCTCGATTTTCATCGGCGCGGTACCGGCAGTATCCACGCCCGCGGGCAGGCACCGCTTCACACCGTCGGGCAGACCATTCAGTGAGACACCGCGGAGCTGCGCGCCACTTGGCGCCATCGTATCCACCGGGTGCGCACCCGTCCACTCGATCAAGGTCGGCAGCGCGCCGCCGCACAAGCGCTGCCCGTCGGGCCGAATCGTGATGCGCCAGCGCAGCATGCCGTGCGCCGTGGCGCGTTGTGCCTGCACGACCTCACCGCAATCGGCACCGAATGCGCGCATCGATTTGCAGGCGGCGTCGATATCGTTCGTGCGCGCGACCCAATGCCACAGCTTGGGGCCGGTCTCGAGAGCGGCCCTTGCCGTCGTGCTGTCCAGGTCGAACCAGCGTGGCCGTGCCGGCTTGGCTCCTTGTGGGTCGATGGCGATGACCTCGAGATAACTGCGTGGAAACTGCGCCGACGCGATGCACAGCAAGCGGTTGTGCGTGCCCATGAAGTGGTGCTGGCCGCCGGCGCCGGGCGTCACACCCAAGGTGGCCTCGCACCACGCCACGCCTTCGTCGAGCTTGCGTGCCGCGATCACGACGTGGTCCAGGGCCAGCTTCAAAGCGTCACCCTCCCTTGGATCACCGACACGCAGCCCCCACCGACCCATATACCGTCGTCGCGCTGTTCGATGAACACTCTTCCCGCGCGGCCCAGCGCCGTGCCCTGTGCAGCGACGTAACGCGGCCCAGCCAATCCGGCTCCGATCAGCCACTGCGCCAGGCTCGCATTGAGGCTGCCCGTCACCGGGTCTTCGTTCATCCCGGCGCTGGGAATGAACGCGCGCACCTCGAACTGCGCGTCGTGCCCGCTCGGGCAGGGTGCAACGACGCCGATTTCCAGCGGCAACATCGCCGTGAAGTCGGGGCTAAGCGCCAGCACTTCGGCGCGCGAAGCCAGCATCACCGCGACCCAACCCGGCCCGTTGTCGACCCACTGCGATGCGAGGATCGCCCCAGCGTCGATGCGCAAGGCATGCGCAATCTGCGCCAAGGTCTGCGCGTCGACCGCGCCGCTGCGAATCAGGGGCGGCGCGGCGAAGGCGAGCCGGCCGGCGCTGCGGCGCACGCGCACAAGTCCCACGCCGCACTGCTGGATCGTTTCGGCGTCATGCTTCGCGCGACCGCCGGCCGCCAACCAGGCGTGGCAACTGCCCAGCGTGGGGTGCCCGGCGAACGGCAGTTCGCGGGTGGGCGTGAAGATGCGAACCCGGTAGTCGGCGCTTGCGTCGGTGGGCGGGAGCAGATACGTCGTTTCGCTCAAGGCAGTCCAGCGCGCAAAGTCACGCATTTGCGCGTCGCTCAACCCTTGGGCGTCGTGCACCACGGCCAAAGCATTGCCCTTCAGGGGTGTGTCGGTGAAGACATCGAGCTGGGTAAAGTCGCGCGTTGTCATGAATCCTCCGCAAGGGCCTGGGCCAGGCGCATGACGCCTTGCTCGATCAGCGTCGGCGAGGCGGTGACAAAACTCAACCTGAGCGTGTTGGTGCGCCCCGCGCAAGCATAAAACGCCGCCCCGGGAACAAAGGCGACGCCGCGTTGCACGGCTTTGGGTAGCAGCGCTACTGCGTCGACCCCCGCCGGCAATTCGACCCAGAAGAACATGCCCCCGCTCGGTGCGCTCCAGCGGCACCCCGGGGCCAAGTGGCGTTCGAGCGCAGCGTGCATCGCATCACGCTGAGTCTTGTAGCGCGCGCGAATCGTCGGCACGTGGTCGCGCAGAAAACCGTCTCGAATCACTTCGTAGACAACACGTTGGTTGAAGCCCGGTGTGTGCAGGTCGGAAGCTTGTTTGGCTTGCAGCAGTTTCGGGTACACCGCCCTGGGCGCGATCACATAGCCCAGGCGCAAGCCCGGCGCCAGGATCTTGGAAAACGAGCCGAGGTAGATCGTGCCCTCGGGCCAGCGCGCCGCCAGAGGCGCCGGCGGGGCTGCATCGAACCACAAGTCGCCATAGGGGTTGTCTTCGACGATGGGCAGGCCAACGCTGCGAGCCGCGCTCACCAATGCGCCGCGCCGCGCCTCGCTTATGCATCGGCCGCTGGGATTTTGAAAGTTCGGCAACATATAGAGGAACCTCGCACCACGGGCTTTGGACAGGGCATCAGGCAGCGGGCCGTCGCAGTCGCAGGCAACGCTGATGATTTCTGGCTCGTAGGGCGCGAACGCCTGGAGCGCGCCGAGGTAGGTCGGCACTTCGACAGCCACCTTGCTGCCCGAATCAATCAGCACCTTGCCAGCGAGATCCAGGCCCTGCTGGGAGCCCGTGGTGATGAGCACCTGGGAGGCCTCGGCGACGAGGCCCTGCAAAGCGAGTTCCGCGGCAACCCATTCACGCAAGGGGCCGAAGCCTTCGCTCGCGGCGTACTGCAGTGCTTCGCACGGCTGATCGCGCAACACGCGCTGCGTGGCTTCGCGCATCGCCTGCACCGGGAACGACTCAGGCGAAGGCAGGCCGCCTGCGAGCGAAATGATGCCCGGCTGCTCAGTGACTTTGAGGATTTCGCGGATCACGGATGGATTCATGCGCTCGGTGCGGCGCGCTGTTTGAAAATTCATTCGGATGGACCTCTATCGGCGCTCGCGCGGGGTGCCACATCGACGGGCATCTTCTTGCCAAGGAACACAGTGCCGATCACCGCCAGTGAAAAAACCACGGTGTCAATTTCGAGCGCTTCGCCCAGCACCGGTACGGCGAACAACAGCGCGAGAAAGGGCTGGACCAACTGCACCTGGCTGACGCGCACGGTGCCGCCAAGAGCCAGAGCGCGATACCAGGCGAAGAAGCCGATCCACATCGAGAACAGCGACAGGTAACCCAAGCCCAGCCAGGCCGAAATGCGTGCCGGCTGCACCGGCCAACTTGCCAGGGTCAGGGGCAAGGTCAGCGGCAAGCTCAGCACCAGGACCCAGCAGATCACGCGCTGCGCGCTCATCTGTGTGGCCAGTCGCGCGCCGGCGACATAGCCCACCGACGCGCACGTGATGGCCAGCGCGAGCAAGCCGTCGGCCGCGCTCAGGCGGCCTTGGCCCTTGTGGGCGGCAAATAGCAGAACAAGGGCGCAGCCCGACAGTGCACAGGCCCAAAACGCCGCCGATGGGCGCTGGCGAAAGTGCAGGGCCGCGGCGAGCGCCGTGCCCATCGGCAACACTCCCGTCACGACGGCGGCGTGCATCGCGTCCACGTCGCGCAACGCCAGGCTGAGGAAAAGCGGAAATCCCACGACCGTTCCCGCAGCGCATACAGCCAGTGCTATGGCTTGGCTCACCCGCGGCCGCGCGGCGCGCATCGCCCATAACACACCCAGACTCAACACGCCGGCCAGCGCGGCACGGCCCGCTGTCACGAACAAGGGGGGCAGTTGCGGGTCACTGCTGGCGCCCACAGCCAGACGTGTCATCGGCAGGGTCATGGCGAAAATCATCACGCCGAGCAAGCCCAACCACAGGCCTCGGGTTTCATCGCGCAGGTGCGGATTCATTGGATCAGCGAGTCTGTATCGGCAGGGGCAGGCGAGCGCCGGGGCGATCGGCTCAAAGCCAGTCTAGGCCAAGCATCAGCACAGGAGCAATACACTTCAGGAGACGAATCCACGATCTGTGTTGGTCGCTTCACCAGCACACATAGCCGCGGTCACCGGCAGACATGAACGACACAGCCATCCCAGATCCCGGCGCGGCGCTCGCGCGTGGGGCCGACTCGAGCTTGACAGAGCAACTCGCGACGCGCTTCTCGCAGCGCATTCGCCAGCACTTTTTCGCGCCCGGCGCACGTCTGCCTTCAGTGCGCGAATGTGCGCGCCGTCACAACGTCAGCCCCTCGACCGTGGTGGCCGCTTACGACCAGCTGCAGGCGCAAGGAATGATCGAAGCGCGTCGCCGGCGCGGCTTCTTCGTACGATCGCAGACACCCGAGTCCGGTGCGGCCGTGCCGCAGTCCGCGCTGCCACCCTCGCATGCGCCCCTGCCAATCAGTGCGACGACGCTGATTCGCGGCATGTTCCAGCCGCCCCGAGGTCATGCGATGCCGGGTCTGGGCACCTTGCCGATTGATTGGCTTGACTCGGCCCTGCTCTGCAGCGCGCTTCGCAAAGTGGCGCGGAGCGTTTCGATGCGTGCCTGCCTGCTCGAATACGGCGAGCCCGCCGGCGATGCGCGGCTGCGGCGCGCGCTCGCCGCACGCCTGGCTGACCACGGTGTGAACGCCACGGCACAGCAGATTGTCACGACGATAGGCGCCACGCATGGCCTGGACGTCGTGACGCGCACCTTGCTCCGGCCGGGCGACAGCGTCCTCGTTGACGAGCCTGGCTGGTCGGTCGAGTACGCCCGGCTCGCGCACCTGGGCATGCGCGTCTTGCCGGTGCCGCGCGGCGACGACGGGCCCGACCTGACCGTGATGCAGCGCCTGATCGACGCCCAGAGACCGCAACAACGGCCACGCCTGTACGTCACGGTGTCGGTGCTGCACAACCCGACGAGCGCGTCGCTGTCGCTGCAAATGGCGCACCGCGTTCTGCAGCTCGCGCAGCGAAACGATCTGCATATCGTCGAGGACGACAGTTACGCCTACCTCGCCGCACCGCACCTGCCGCGCCTGGCTGCGCTCGACGCGCTGGAGCGCACGATTTACGTCGGGGGCTTCTCGAAGATCCTGACGCCGGGTTGGCGCGTGGGCTTCATTGCTGCACCGCACATCCTGGTCGATCGCCTGATCGATACCAAACTGCTGGGCACGTTGACGACGCCGGCGCTCACCGAATCGGCATTGGCGGTTTGCCTCGAGCAGGGACTGCTGCGGCGCCACGCTGAACGCGTCAATGCCAAGCTCGACGCCGCACGAGCGCGCACGGTCAAGCTTGCGCAGGCCCATGATTGCCGCTTTGCGGCGCCGCCGCGCGGCCTGTTCGGCTGGGTCGACACGGGCGTCGACACAGAACGCCTGGCCCACACCATGTTAGAGGCCGGCTGGCTGCTCGCGCCGGGCGCGCTGTTCCATGCGACGCACCGAGCCACGACCCTGATGCGCATCAACTTCGCCAGCAGCCAAGACCTGCGCTTCTGGCGCGACTTCGCACGTACCCGTAACAATATGTAGACATCGCATTGACGCGCTGCGCAGCGCGTCAAAATGGCGTGTCATGCCCCCACAAGCTTTCGAATCGACCCTGCCCTATGCTGAGGCGGCGGGGTCACGCGCCGTCCTCGGCGGGTTCGCTGCGTCGACGGTCCCGACGGATTTTCACGACACCGAGGCCGACCCGTCGACGCTGAGCCCGTCGCTGCGCGCCGATCTGAGCCGCTTCGAAGACAGCGAAAAAGGCACCGACCTGCTGGGCGTGCTGGCCGCGTGTTTGCGGCACAGCAAGCGCGTCACGATTCACTTGCAGTGCGGTCGGCACGCGCTGCCGCTGACTCTGTTTCCTCAAGAGAAACTGCTGCACTGCTCGATGAACATGGTCGAACTCATGGCGCAACACCTCTCCGAACTGCATGTGTTGCATGTCGAAGCGGCGTGGATTACACCGCCGGGGCCGACGGAGAGCTTGCTGGTCGGCAAGAGCCCGCTGCTGCATCCTCTCGCGCCGTTTTCGTGGGAACTCGCGATGCGCGGTGCGCGCCGCGAGTTGCTGCCCGAGATCGGCGGCGCTGCTGCCTATCGCGTCTCTCCCGGGATGGACTTCGCGCGTCTGCCGGTGCGTGGCCCCTTGCTCGCCAGCCTGACGCGACTGCGCAATCAGTCGGCCAATTTGCGCGAACTCTCCGATTGGCCGGGCCTTGACAGCGGACGCGCCAAGCGCGTGCTCAATGCGCTGTATCTTCAGGCCGGCTTGATCGTCAGCCGTGCCCGCCCCGAGGCGAACACCGACAGTTGGTTCGGCGCCCTGGGCCGCTGAGCACAGCGCCGATGCGTCATGCGCCGGTGCAATCTGCAAGGCTGAACGCATTCCCTGTGCTGCGATTCAAGTGCGCCGCTCCAGCGCCTCCCAGCGCTCCATCGCGAGCGCCAATTCGGAATCAATCTGCGCATAACGCGCCCGAGCGCAAGCCGCACGGTTGCCGTCGCTGCGGTAAATGTTCGAGTCGGCAAGCAGCTGTTCCAAGTGCTTCTGTTCGCTCTCCAGGCGCTCGATGCGCGGCGGTAGCTCGTCGAGTTCACGCTGTTCCTTGAAGCTGAGTTTGCGCGGCTTGGCGCTCACGTCGGTCGTTCGGCTCGGCCCGGGCATTGCGCCGGCTGCGCTCGCGGCGTTGCGCTCCTGGACCGCGTCGATCTTGCGCGACACCAAGCCCCGCGCGCGCTGCTGCTCCCAGTCGCGATAACCGCCTTCGTACTCGCGCCACAGCCCAGGCGACTCGTCGCCGCACCACGCGATGGTGCTGGTGACGACGTTGTCCAGGAAGCGTCGGTCGTGGCTCACCAGGAACACCGTACCGGCGTAGGTTTGCAACAGCTCTTCGAGCAGCTCGAGCGTGTCGATGTCGAGGTCGTTGGTCGGCTCGTCGAGCACCAGCACGTTGGCGGGCAGGGCAAACAGGCGCGCCAGCAACAGGCGATTGCGTTCGCCGCCGCTGAGCGTGCGCACCGGTGAATTGGCACGTTCGGCGGGGAACAGGAAGTCGCTCAAGTAGCTCATCACGTGACGCCGCCCACCATTGATTTCGACCCACTCGCTGCCCGGGCTGATGATCTCGGCCAGTGTCGAGTTCAAATCAAGCCGGCTGCGCAACTGGTCGAAGTACGCAACTTCGAGGCGTGTTCCGAGGCGCACGCCGCCGGACTTGGGCGCCAGTTCGCCCAGGATCAGTTTGAGCAGTGTCGTCTTGCCGCAGCCATTGGGCCCGATCAGACCGACTTTGTCGCCGCGCAGGATCGTCGCGGAGAATCGATTGACGAGGAGTTCGGTATCGAACCCGACGCTCACGTTGCGCAGCTCGGCAACTATTCTGCCGCTGGGAACACCTGAATCGAGTTCGAGGCGCACCTGGCCGAGCGACTCGCGCCGCGCCACGCGCTGAGCGCGCAGGGCCTGCAAGCGCTGCACGCGAGCGACACTTCGCGTGCGCCGCGCTTCGACTCCCTTGCGAATCCAGGCTTCTTCTTGGGCGAGCATCTTGTCGGCGCGCGCGCTGGCCAGCGCTTCGCCAGCGAGTTGTTCTTCCTTGACCCGCTCATAAGTGCTGAAGTTGCCGGGAAAGCTGCGCAGAACGGCCCGGTCGAGCTCGACGATTCGGTTGACGACGTTGTCCAGAAAGTCGCGATCATGGCTGACCACGATCACGGCACCACGAAAGTCGCGCAACAGGCCTTCGAGCCACGCGATCGAGTCGAGGTCGAGGTGGTTGGTGGGTTCGTCGAGCAGCAACACGTCTGGAACGGCGACCAGTGCCTGCGCCAAGGCGACCCTCTTTTTCGTGCCGCCGCTGAGCTCGCCGACGCTGCGCTGGCCCTCGAGTTGCAGGTGCGTCAAGGTCGTGTCGACGCGCTGCTCCCAGTTCCAGGCGTCCAGGGCTTCGATGCGCGTGTGCAACTCGTCGAAGTTTGCGTCGTGCGTCGCGCCGGCTGCGCCAGCCTTCGCGGCATGAGACTCGTAGGCGGCACGCACAGCCCTGGCCTCGGCAACGCCTTCGCTCACCGCGTCGAATACCGTGGCGTTGGAATCGAACTCCGGCTCCTGGGCGACATAGCGAATCCGCAGCCCCTGGGTCAGCTGGAACAAGCCGTCGTCCAGCCGCTCCATGCCGGCGATCACTTTCAGAAGCGACGACTTGCCAGCCCCGTTGCGGCCGATCAGGCCGAGTCGCTCGCCGGTTTCGAGCGAGAAGGCGGCGCTGTCGAGCAGGGCGACACGCCCGAAAGCCAGGCGTGCGCTGGAAAGCGAGAGGATGGCCATGGCTGGATTGTCTCGTGCCTGTCTCGCAGCCGGCAGCACACCGTCGCGCTGTCGTCTCGCGGCAGAATGACCTGCCTCGCACTGGCTCACAATCATCATGCTCGAACGCCGTTCTTGGGTCCCGCGCGCCTGCGAAGACCTGGTGCAATCCATTGCGGCACAAACGGCTCAGGCCGATGTGTCGACACTGGCGCAAAGCGTCTTCGATCTCGTCGCACAGAACCGGCGCATTCACGATTTGCACGGCATCAACCTGAACCCGGCGAGCAATGTGATGAATCCGCGCGCCGAAGCGCTGATGGCCTGCGGCCTGGGCCCGCGCGCATCGCTCGGATATCCGGGTGACAAGGTCGAGATGGGGCTCGAGGCGATCGAGCGCATCGAGGTCATCGCCGCCGAGATCGCGTGCGAAGTCTTCGACGCGAAGTACGCCGAACTGCGCGTGGGGTCGGGCGCGCTGGCCAACCTCTACGTCTTCATGGCTACCTGCCGCAGCGGCGACACCATCATCGCGCCGCCGGCCGAGATCGGCGGGCATGTCACGCACCATGAACAGAGCGCTGCCGGTTGGTTCGGCTTGAAGACGGTTGCGGCGCCGGTGCAGGCCGACGGCTACACGATCGACGTCGCAGCGCTGCGCGCATTGGCCCGCCAAGTGCGGCCGAAACTCATCACGGTCGGCGGCAGCTTGAACTTGTTCGCGCATCCTGTGGCCGCGTTGCGCGATGTGGCAGATGAAGTCGGCGCCAAGTTGCTCTTCGACGCGGCGCACCTGTCGGGAATGATCGCCGGCCGAGTTTGGGAGAACCCGCTGACCCTGGGCGCGCACGCCATGACGATGAGCACCTATAAGAGCCTGGGCGGGCCGCCTGGCGGATTGATTCTGAGCAACGACGCCGAACTGGCGCAGCGCCTCGACGCGATCGCTTACCCTGGTCTGACCGCGAACTTCGATGTCGGCAAGACGGCCGCGTTGGCGGTCGGCCTGGTCGACTGGAAACGCCATGGGCAAGCCTATGCGCAAACCATGCAGGTAACAGCCAAGGCGCTCGCCCAGGCTCTGTGCAGGGAGGGCCTGCCGGTGTACGCCCACGAGCGCGGCGCGACGGCGTCGCACCAGTTCGCGATTCGATCGGCGCGCTGGGGCGGCGGGCAGGCGGCGTCGAAACGAATCGCCCAGGCGGGGTTGTTGGCCTGCGGCATCGGCTTGCCGATCCCCCCGGTGGCGGGCGACACGAATGGACTGCGCCTGGGCGTCCCGGAAATCGTGCGGCTGGGCATGGGGCCGCAGCACATGGGCGAACTCGCCTCGTTGATCGCGCGTTCGCTGCTCGACGAGCCCGCACGCGCCGCTGCCGACGTGGCGGCGCTGCGCCTGCGCTTTCGCAGCCTTCACTTCATCGACTGAACGGATTCAGCCGAACTTCAGTCAACAGCGCGCTCCAAGGCCTCGATGAACATGGTCGCGACATCAAAGCCCGTTTGCTGCATGATTTCCTGAAAGCCCGTTGGGCTGGTGACGTTGATCTCGGTGACAAAGTCGCCAATCACGTCCAGGCCCACCAGCAGCAAGCCGCGCGCGGCAAGCACCGCGCCGATCTGCTCGGCGATTGCGCGGTCGCGTTTCGACAGAGCCTGTGCGACGCCCTTGCCGCCCACTGCCAGGTTGCCGCGAATCTCACTGCCCTGCGGAATTCGCGCCAGCGCGAACGGCACCGGCGTGCCACCGATCAGCAGCACGCGTTTGTCGCCTTGTGCGATCTCGGTGAGGTAGCGCTGCACCATCACGGTTTGCGCGCCGCCCTTGTTGAGCGTCTCGACAATGCTGCCCAGGTTCAGGCCGTCGGGCCCGACGCGGAAGATCCCCATGCCGCCCATGCCGTCGAGGGGCTTGAGGATGATGTCTGCATGCTCGGCATGAAAACGCCTGACCTCATTCTCATCGCGAGTAACGAGCGTGGGCGCACTCAGTTCCGCAAACTCCATGATGGCAAGCTTTTCGGAGTGATCGCGCAGCGCGACAGGCTTGTTGAAAACCCGTGCACCCTCGCGCTCGGCCTGTTGCAACAAATGCGTCGCGTAAAAATATTCGCTGTCGAACGGCGGGTCTTTGCGCATCACCACCGCGTCCAGAGCAGCGATGGGCAAGGTGGTCACAGCGCGTTCGGAAAACCACGCCGAGGCTTGCCCGGTCAGGGCAATCTCGCGCAGGGGCGCGCTCACCTTGCCGTCGCTGCGCCACGAAATGTCGCGTGGCTCGCAGGCGAAAAGCTCGTGCCCTCGCGCCGCGCCAGCGCGCATCATCGCGAAAGTCGAGTCCTTGTAGGTCTTGAAACCCTCGAGCGGGTCGGCGATGAACAGGAGCTTCATGGACTTGCTTGATTTCATAGACGCTGAGGCAGCGAAGGACTGAGCCGCCACTGTTGCACAAAAAACGCGGGGCGCCCGCCACGGGCAGGGGGAAGGCCCGCGTGAATCATTTCATGATTGCCGAGCATAGCGGGGTAAGTTGCGTGGCGGCAGGGTCGTGACAAGCCCGGCAGCGCTTCAGTTTCGCGGCCGCGCGCCGATATCGCCTACGACCCCAACTCAGCTTGTCTCCTGCAATGTGCCGTTTTATCGCCTACCTCGGCGCCCCGATCTTCCTCGAAGAGCTGGTCTGTCAGCCGCGCCACTCGTTGTTGCATCAATCGCTGCGCGCCGAAGAATCCAAGACGGCCACCCAGGGCGACGGATTCGGCATCGGCTGGTACAGCGAACGCTCCGAACCTGCCGTGTACAGGGAAATCCTGCCTGCGTGGTCCGACGAAAACCTGCTCAATTTGTGCACAAGTGTGCGCTCCGGTGCCTTCTTCGCCCATGTTCGCGCCTCGACCGGCACGGCGATCGCGCGCCAGAATTGCCACCCGTTTCGCTTTGGCCCCTACCTGTTCATGCACAACGGCCAGATCGGCGGCTACCAGCTGATCCGCCGTTCTCTCGAAGCCCTGTTGCCCGACGCCCTGTACGCGCAGCGCTTCGGAGCAACCGATTCGGAGCTGATGTTCCTGCTGGCGCTGACGCGGATCGAGCAGGGCGAGGAGCCTGGCGCGGCGGTCCTGCGCGTGTTCGACGAAACTGTCGAGCGCATGCGCGCCGCGGGAATCACGCAAGCCTTGCGCTTCTGCGCCGCACTCACCGACGGACAGACCCTGCACGCGTTTCGCCTGGCCAGCGACGCCGAGCCCCCGACGCTCTACCTGCGTCGCGGCGCGCGCGGCGACGTGGTCGCCTCCGAACCATTGGACGACGCAAGCAGTGCGTGGCAGGCCTTGCCGCGCGGCGCCGTGGTGCGATTGACGCGGGCGTCGCGTAGCAGCCAGCAGGCAGCCGCGACGCGCGCGATCGCAAAGCCTGCGATGGCCGAACCCATGGCCTGACTAAATCTCGACCTTGGAGCCCAGTTCGACCACCCGGTTTGTCGGCAGGTTCAGAAAGTCAGCCGCTGCAGCAGCATTGCGATGCATGCTCGCGAACAGTTTTTCACGCCACACAGCCATGCCCGCGCCGAAGGTCGGGATCACGATATCGCGCGACAGGAAGTACGACGTGTCCATCTCTTCAATGACGCAGCCGCGCTCGCGCAACATCGAAAGCGCCTCGGGCACGTCGGGCTCGTTCTTGAACCCGAAGTTGAGCGTGATCTGCCAGCAGTTGTGGCCCAGGGCCGAAATATTGCTGCGCTTGTCGAAGCTGACCCAGGGCACTTCATGGTGCACGACGGTGACGAACAAGTTGGTGTCGTGCAGCACCTTGTTGTGCTTGAGGTTGTGCAACAAAGCGTTCGGCGTCAAGCCCTGTTCGCTGACCAAGAACACCGCCGTGCCGGGCACACGTTGCGGCGGATTGGCGAACACCGATTCGAGGAACGATGGCAAGTCGATGGCATCGTCGCGCATGCGATCGGCCACCAGAGTGCGCCCTTGTTTCCAGGTCATCATCAACATGAACATGACGCCACCGATGACGAGCGGGAACCAACCACCGTCGAGAACCTTCACGATATTCGCGCTGAAATAAACGACGTCGACGACGAAGAAAAATCCGGTCGCCGCAAAACACAGTGTCCAGGGGTACTTCCAGCCATAACGGATCACGAAGAAGGTCATGATCGTCGTGATCAGCATGTCGATGGTCACCGTGATGCCGTACGCCGCCGCCAGCCGCCCGCTAGAGCCGAATGTCACCACCGCGAGCACGATGCAAGCGTAGAGCCCCCAGTTGACGAATGGAATGTAGATCTGCCCTGTCTCCTTGACCGAGGTGTGCAAGATCCGAAGGCGCGGCAGGTAACCGAGCTGAATCGCCTGCTTGGTTACGGAAAAGGCCGCCGAGATCAGGGCCTGCGACGCGATCACCGCGGCACACGTAGCCAGGGCGATCAGCGGGTACAGCGCCCAGTCCGGCGCCATGTTGTAGAACGGGTTGTTCGCGTTCTCCGGCTGGTCCAGCAGCATCGCCCCCTGGCCGAAGTAGTTCAACACCAGGGCCGGCATCGCCAGCGCAAACCAGGCAGTGCGGATCGGCTTCTTGCCGAAATGCCCCATGTCGGCGTACAGCGCCTCGGCACCGGTGACGCACAACACGACAAAGCCGAGCGCGACGAAGGCAACCCCGGGCTG
>JBAQUQ010000125.1:0-3128 GCA_049297615.1 Burkholderiaceae bacterium | reverse complement strand
GCGCAGATGCGCCTGGCCGGCGCGGCCTTCACGGTCGAGGTGCGCGCCGGCGACAACCTGATGATCCACGCCGCGATGGCGCTGGCGCGCCCGGGCGACGTGCTCGTGATCGACGGCAAGGGGGATCGCAGTTGCGCCTTGATGGGTTCGATCATGATCAATGCGTGCAGACAACTCGGCCTGGCCGGCGTCGTGGTCGACGCCGCGGTGCGTGACACCGAGGAACTTCGGGAATTGGGCTTCCCGGTGTTCGCCGTGGGCGCAAACCCGAACGGCCCGACCAAGTTCATCCCCGGGCGCATCAATTGGCCGATCTCGTGCGGCGGCGTGGCAATTCGTCCCGGCGATCTGATCGTCGGCGACGCCGACGGCGTGGTCGCCATCGAGCGCGAGAAGGCCGCGTCGCTGTTGCAGGCCGCCGCAAACAAGGTGAGCGAAGAACGCGAGCGCATCGCCGACATCGTCAGCGGCAGGAACATCCGCCCGAAGTGGCTGGATGCGGCCTTGCGCGCCGCCGGCACCCTGGGCAAGGACGAGACGCTGTGAGCCGATCGTCACAGCAGCAAACATCAATCCGAAAGCGGCCATGGAAACAGTCCTCGCGGCAGTGAAGGTCGGCCCCAGCAAGACCGAGATTCGCGAATTCGCGATGCCCGACATTCCCGAAGACGGCGCATTGCTGAAGATGGAAGTGGCCGGCATCTGCGGCACCGACGTCAAGATGTACAAGCAGCCGCTGGCCGGCGGCCCGGTCATCATGGGCCATGAGAACATCGGCACGATTGCCAGGGCCGGGGCCAAGTTCACCCAGCGCAAGGGCTTCAAGGAAGGCGACCTGGTATTCCTGGAGCACTACGTGTCGTGCGGCCAGTGCGAGTGGTGCCACCTCGGCCAGTACCGGCACTGCGAGGCGACCGACTGGCGCTTCAACCCGAACGGCATCCGCTACGGCTACACGAGCGCGAACAATGCGCCGCACCTTTGGGGCGGCTTCGCGCAATACGTCTACCTGCCGTGGAACTGTGTGCTGCACCATGTGCCCAGCGGCGTCAGCGCCGAGCTCGCCGGCATCGTGACGCCGATGGCCAATGGCATCGAGTGGGCGCTGTTCGACTCGTCGGTGGGCTATGCGTCCACGGTCCTGATCCAGGGCCCGGGCCAGCAGGGCCTGTCGCAGATCGTCGCGTGCAAACAAGCCGGCGCCGATCTCATCATCGTCACCGGCACGACGAAGGACGCCAAGCGCATGGAACTGGCCAAGGTGCTGGGTGCCGACTACGTCATCGATGTGCAGCAGGAAGACCCGCTGGCGCGCATCATGGACATCACCGGCGGGAAGGGCGTGGACGTGGCGCTGGACTGCACCGCCGGGGCCGGAACGTTTGCCGTGCTGCTCGGGGTGGAGGCGCTCAAGCGCAAGGGCGGCACCCTGCTCATCCAGGGCGAAATGACCGACTTTCCGAACTTCCCGATCGGCAAGGTCACGGTCAAGTACATCACCATCAAGAGCGCGCGAGGCCACAGCTACAAGGCCTGCGAGCTCGCGCTGCAACAGCTCGCCTCGAAGCGCTATCCGCTCGATCGGGTGACCACCCACACCTTCGGTTTGAGCCAGGCCGACTACGCGATCAAGTCGGTCGGCAATGAAGGCGCCAAGGACGTGATCCACGTCTCGCTGCTGCCCTGGAAGTGAGCCGCTGCGCCGTGCCCGAGCGCATCCCGGTGACGGTGCTCGCCGGCTACCTCGGTGCCGGCAAGACGACCCTGCTCAATCGCATCCTGAGCGAGGACCACGGGCGCCGTTATGCCGTCATCGTCAACGAATTCGGTGAGATCGGTATCGACGCCGACCTGATCATCAGCGCCGACGAAGAGTTGTTCGAGATGAACAACGGCTGCGTTTGCTGCACGGTCCGCGGCGACTTGATCCGCACCCTGCACGGCCTGCTGCATCGGCATCGCCTCGACGGCGCGCTGTTCGACGCGATCCTGGTCGAAGCCTCGGGCTTGGCCGACCCCGGCCCGGTGGCGCAGACTTTTTTCGTCGACACGTTCTTGCAGGCGCGAACCCGCCTCGATTCGGTGATCACCCTGGTGGACGCCAGGCACATCGTGCAGCGCCTGGCCGACAGCCGCGAGGCGGCCGAGCAGATCGGCTTTGCCGACCAGATCATTCTCAACAAGATCGACCTCGCCACGGAGGAAGAACTACGCGGCATCGAGGCGCGCCTGCGGCGCCTGAACCCGCTCGCGGCGCTGCATCGCGCGCGGCGCGCCGATGTGGCGCTGGAGGCGGTTCTCGGCCGTGGCGGTTTCGACCTGGAGCGCATCGAGACCCTGGCCGAACCCGATCATCGGCACGACGAAGACTGCGGCCCCCATGCCGTGCACGATCCGGCGCACGGCCACGCCCATGACGCGAGCATCGTCAGCGTCAGCCTGTCCTCGGCAGCGCCGATGGAGTCGGGCGCCATCTTCCGCTGGCTCGAGGGCGTGCTCGCCGCGCAAGGGCAGGACATCTTGCGCGCCAAGGGAATCGTGCACGTGCAGGGGCAGGAGCGGCGTTTGGTTTTTCAGGCGGTGCACCGGCTGCTCGAGGGCGATCTGCAGCGGCCGTGGAAAGCGCAGGAATCGCGCTCGAGCCGCCTCGTCTTCATCGGCCGCAACCTGGACGCCGCGGCTTTGAAGCTCGGCTTCGACGCCTGCGCGGCCTGCGCTTGACGCGCCGGCCCACCTCACCAGAGGCGTTCGCCGCGCGCCACCTTGGCCGCCATCTCGTGTTGGAATTCGGGCGGACCGTAGCCGAAGCGCGCGCCGCCCTGCTCGTAGAAGAACGGCTGGTGCGTCGCCTGCGCGTGGGCGCGCATCAAGGCCAGCATGGATTCGTCGGGGTCCCGGCCCGCCGACACCAGGATGAATGCGGGCGCGCCTCGCCAATGGGTCGGCACGACCATCACGCCGACGCGGTCGGGGCGAAATTCCTCCGGCAGGGGACTGTTGGGCATGAGCCAGCCGCAGACGAAATTGCGGCACGGCGATTGCGGGCGCTCCTCGTAGATGCTGCACGCGCCGCGCACCAGGAAATGGCAGGCTTGGCCGGGGTACATGCGGTGGCCGCGGATTTCACC
>JBAQUQ010000124.1:0-7437 GCA_049297615.1 Burkholderiaceae bacterium | reverse complement strand
GCTGTGCGCTGGCCAGCTGCACGGCCAGGCCGCCAGGGGCGCGCCGGCTGACCGGCTGCAGCAGCCCGCCGATCGCCGACAGACCGATCACCTGCGGGTCGGCGAAGCTCAGGTAGACCGCACTCAGGTTCTCGGGCTTCCACAGCGCACGCGCGCCGATGGTGGGGTCGGTCGAAATCACCGCGTCCACCAGCGCGATGTCGCGCTGCGCCCCGCCATTGATGCTGATGTCGAGCAGTTTGTTGGGCTTGAGCGCCTGCGCGGCGCTGAGTCGCCCGGTCGCGTACAGCGCGACGGCCATGCCGGTGATCGTCGATTCGCGCATCTCCGGGAATGCGTTGTTGGTCCCCGTGGAAATTCCGGCGATGGGAATGTCGCGGCACTCGCGCACCACCGCGCGGTGCGTGCCATCGCCGCCGAGCACGACGATCGCCGCAACCCCGGCTGCGCGCAGCAGGCGCGTGGCTTCGAGCGTGTCCTCGACCGTCGAGGTCGGCGCCATGTCGAGGAACTCGAGCACCGGCCAGCGTTGGTGCTGGCTGTGGCCGCGCGCCAGGTGGCGCTGCAGCAGCGCGCGGATGCCGCCGTTGTCGGGCATCATCAGCACGCGCTCGACGCCCAGGCTGTGGGCTGCCGTCAGCACGCGCAGCACGATGTTGACGCGGTCCGCGATCTGCAGGTTGCTCGCGTTGGCGACGATGCGGCGAATGTCGCGCGCCGAGACCGGATTCGCGATGAGGCCGATGCTGCTCATGGCCGCTGTAATGCGTGGGCTGTGCCGGGCGGACGTCCTGCCCGCTAGCGATTGGCCGCGCCGCCCTACTTCATCCCCAGCGACGCGCGTGCGATGCTGTCGAGCAGGGCGTCGACTTCCTTCAGCGCCGCCTTGGACGCTGCCGAGCCGTCGGGGCGCCAGGCGCGGCGGTAAGCGACATGCACCCGCTCCGGCTCGACCGCGGTCGCGTACACCGTGATCGAGTAGGGGCACATCGCCGCGTTCGCAGGGTCGGCTTCCATCATCTTGCGTGACGCAGCGGCGCTGCAAAATACGAAAGCCTGCACATCGACGTAGACCTTGCGCGTCGAGCCGACGTCCTTGCCGGTGCGCTCGACCATCCTGTTGACGAAGGAGTGGTGGTCGATCACCAGACCCTTGGCCTCGATGGCCAGCTTCAGATCGTCGCGCACATCCTCGAACTTCGCCTTCTTCGAGTAGGTCACCACGGGATGCGGATCGGCCGCCAGCGCGACCGAGCACAGCGCTGTCAAAAACGCCAATACGAAAGTGCGAAACATGGCCTCATCTCCTGTCCTGTGGTGCGCGGCGTCGCCGGGCTCGCCCGAAGCGGCTTCGCCCGCGCCGCGCCGGCCCAGTCTGGGCCCGAAGCGGGTTCGCGCGCTTGCAGTAGATCAAAGCCGGCAAGGCCCCAGTGAATTGCCGCTGCGCTCCAGGGGCTACTGCGGTTGCTGAAGCGCCCCGGCGCGCTCGAGCGAGGCGAGGAACTGATCGGGGGCCTGGTAGCCGATCACGCGATAGGCGAGTTCCTGGCCGCTGCGGTCGAAGAACACGATGCCCGGGGGCCCGAACAGCTTGAAGCGCTCGAGCAGGGCGCGGTGCTGCGCATTGTTGGCCGTGACATCGGCGCGCAGCAGCAGCACCTCCTGCAAGCGCGCCTGGACCCGCGCGTCGCCGAAGGTGAAATGGTCCATCTCCTTGCACGAGACGCACCACTCGGCCCAGAAGTCCAGCAGCACCGCTCGGCCACGCGCGCCCTGCAGGCGCGCCTCCAGATCGGCCACGCTGCTGATGGGCTGGAAGACGAGGTCGCGTTTCTCGGCGCGTTCGGCGCCGCGCAGTCCGGCCAGCGGCTGCAGGATCTCGCGATGCCCCGACAGCGCGCCGAGCAGCATCGCCGCGCCCACCAGGAGGGCCAGCACACCCACCCCCTTGAACAGGCGCCTGTGCCCCGGCGCATCGGCAGGCAGCGGGTCGAGCGCGTGCAGGTAGATGGCCGAGACGATCAACAAGGCCGCCCAGAGCAATTGCTGGACGACCACCGGAATCACCGGCGAAACCAGATACACCGCCATCGCCAGCATGGTCGCGCCGAAGACGCGTTTGATCGCCTCCATCCAGGGGCCGGCCCGGGGCAGGAGCGAGCCGGTCGTCGCGCCGACGACGAGCAGAGGGGTGCCCATGCCGATGGCCATGGCGAACAGCGCCGTGCCGCCCAGGACGACGTCGCGGGTCTGACCGATATAGAGCAGGGCCCCGGCGAGCGGCGCGGCCACACAGGGCCCGACGATGATGGCCGACAGCACGCCCATCAGGAAGGCGCCGGCCGCGCGGCCGCCCTTGATCCTGCCGCTCGCCGCGGCGAGCCGGGTCTGGAACGCCGCAGGCAACTGCAATTCGTACAGGCCGAACATCGACAAGGCGAGCAGGACGAAGACCGCGGCAAAACTGCCCAGCACCCAGGGGTTCTGCAAGTAGGCCGACAGCAGGGTGCCGGCGAGTCCGGCCGCCACGCCGGCCAGCGCATAGGTGATGGCCATCGCCAGCACGTAGACGCCCGACAGGCCCAGGGCATGGCGCTTTGTCATGGGCTGGCCGTGACCGACGATGATTCCCGACAGAATCGGGATCATCGGCAACATGCAGGGTGTGAATGCCAGCAGGACGCCGAAACCGAAGAACGCCGCGACCATTGCCCAGCGGCTGCTGTTGCCGAACAACTGCGCGATCGCGTCGGAGTCCGACGCCTGCGCAGCCAGCGAGCCGGGGCCGGCAGCGATCAGCGCAGTCGGCGCCCCGCCAACCGCCGCAGGCCCGGACAGGGCCACCGTGAGCATCGTCTCGATCGGCGCATAACACACGCCCAGGGGCTCGTTGCAGCCCTGGTAGCTGGCGCGCAATTCGATCCTGTCTGCTGCGCCCTGCGTGTGGCGCAGCGCGATGACGGCGTCGAAGGGCCGGTGGTAGACCTGGACCGTGCCGAATGTCGGATCGGCCTTGGGCTCGCCCTGGGGCAAGGACAGCCCGGCGACCGACACCGTCGGCGGATCGACGACGCTGAAGCTGATGCGGTCGCGGTAGATGTAGTAGTCGTTCGCCGGCGTCAGGGTGGCGACCAGGGTGTTCGCGTCCCTGGCTCGCACTTCGATCTGGAAGGCCTGTTCCGGGGGCAGCAATTCGGCCGGTTCGGCGCTGCCCCCGAACCAGTTGCGGATCGTGCTCAGCGCCGCCGACCCCGTGCTCGCGCCAGGGGTTTGAGACGCTGATCCCGGCGCTGTCGAATCGGTTTGCGCCAGGGCAGCCGTGGACGCGGCGAGCATCATGACGCCAGCGAAGAGACGCAGCCATGACCGCGCTGCCCCTCGCGCTTGCTGCACCGGCTGCGCCGCCGTCGCCGACGCGGCCGCCGCGAACAGGCACCACGATCGATGCGTCATGGCCTAGGCCTGCACGCGGTAGTTGCGCATCAGGCCGGAGTCCTCGTGTTCCAGCATGTGGCAATGGTAGAGGAACAGACCGGCATGGTCCGCGAAGCGCAGCAGGATGCGCACGCGCTCGCCGGGCATCACGAGCACGGTGTCCTTCCAGCCTTCGTCGACGAGGCCGGCCTTGACCGTGTGATATTCGTCCGAGAACCTGCTGGCCACCGTGCGGCCGATGACGCGGAACTGCAATCCGTGCACATGCATCGAGTGAGGCATCACCATGCCCATCATTGAACCGCGGCCATGGTTGCGGAACTCCCAGACCTCCTGGGTCCCGAGTTTGACAGTCTCGAGTTCGCTCGCGCCGAGCATGTCGAAGCTCCTGCCATTGATTCCCCAGGCCATCATCGCCATGCTCAGTTCGAACACCTTGGGGCGCTCGAAGTTGACGGCGAGCTCGGGCTCGGGCGCGGCGATCGCCGACAGGCGCTGCGGCAGCGTCTCGCCTCGCGCTGCCCCGCTGCCCACCTTGAAGCGCTGCACGGCAAACGCCGCGCCGTCGGCCAAGGCGCTGCCGCTGCCCATCATGCCGCCCATGTCGAAGCCGCCTTCGAACGCCAGGCTGCGCAGCGCCACTTCGGTGCCTGGCGACCAATGGCCGAAGTCGACCCACAGGTCGACGCGCTCGGCCGGCGCGAGCATCACGTAGTCGCGCTGCACGGGTGCGGCGAGCAGGCCGCCGTCGTTGCCGATCACGCTCAGCGGTGTGCGGTCGCCCCAGGCGAGCTTGAAGGTGCGCGTGTTCGAGCCGTTGAGCAAGCGCAGGCGATGGGCGCGCCGCTCGACCTCGCGGTCCGGCTCGGCGCTGCCGTTGACGAGGATTCGGTCGCCCAGCACGCCCATCATGCCGGCCATCATCGAGCCCATCCCGCCGCCCATCATGCCGCCGCCCATCATCCCGCCTCCCATGCGGCCCCCCATCATGCCTTCGCCCATCATGCCGTGGCCCTGGCGTGTCGCACTGCCGACCGCGCCATCGAGATAGATGAACTGGTTGTCGACGTCGAAGTTGCGGTCCTGGATCACCAGGGGCAGGTCTTGCGCGCCGCTCGGCAGGCCGAGTGCGGCCTCTTCGTCGTCGCTGACCAGGAACAGGCCCGCCAGGCCGGCATACACCTGCCTGCCCGTGCGGCCATGCGGGTGCGGATGGAACCAGTAGCTGCCGGCGCGATTGGCCACCGTGAATTCATAGACGTAGCGCGCCCCGGGCGCGATCGCGAAGCGCGGATGGCCGTCCATGGCCTCGGGCACATGCAATCCGTGCCAGTGGATGATGGTCGACTCGAGCAGGCCATTGACGAGGTCGATGCGAATCCGCTGGCCGCGGCGCACCCGGATGACTGGCCCGAGGTAGCCGCCTGCCGAGTCCTCGAGTGCGCTTGCCGGGCCGCGCAGCAGCTTGCCGCGATAGCGCCAGACGCGCGTCGGCTTGCCAGGGCGCACAGAGACCTGGTCGGGCTGGGCGTGCAATTCGATGTGGAGGTCGGTATCGGCGCCGGCGCTGCTGGTCGCCCCCCGGGTGGGCAAGCCGAGCGAGCTTGCGGCAGCGACCGCGGCAGAGCCGATCAGCAAGCGGCGTCGTTCGGGGTTCATGCTTCAGTCACGCGTCACTCCGCCCTGGGCGATGGCATCCCAGCTGCGTCCGGCGTCCTTGCTGAGGAAGACGCTGCGCTTGAAGGTGGCGATCGCGATCTCGCTGCGCCGCGCCGGGTTCTGCGCGATATAGGCCACCGCGTCCTCGCTCAGCGCCGGCAGGGCCAGCGCCTGCGGCGTTGCGCCCGGCTCGAGGGCGATGCGCATCAGGGCCGCCTTGCCGGAGTAGGTGCTGAACCACAGGTGCTTGCCGTCGAGGTCGAAAGCCGCAGCCAGGACCTGCTGCCCGCCGACCAGACGCTCGAAGTTCTCGGCCGAATTGCGCGACAGGTACAGGCCTTGGGCCGTGCCGGCGGCAACCACGCCGGCATCGTCGGGATGAACCGCCAGGCTCCTGAGATCGCCCCCCAGACCCCTGGCCGCGGCGGGCGCCCATCGCAGACCGTCGTTGCGCGTGTGATAGATCCCGGCCTGGCTCATGCGCGAGTTCGTGCCTTGGTTGACCACATAGACCGCATTCGTGCCATAGCTCGTGGCCAGGGCGTGGAAGTCCGACTCGCCTTCGAGCCCGAGCTTGCTCCAGCTCTTGCCGCCATCGCGGCTCTTGATCAGGCCGAATGGGTTGGTCAATCCGCTGCCGGGCGCCGGGTGGCCGCTGCTGTAGAGGGCGTCGCGGGTCGCCGAAAAGCCCATGTAGTCGTGGGCCGGCCCGGCCGCTTTGGACCAGCGGCCTTTCTCGAATACCGCCAGGCCATGGTGGCTTGGAATCATGATGCGCTGACCGTCGGCGCTGTAGGACAGGCCGTGCACATGGGTCAGCGTGACGGCTTCTGTCGCGTGCGCCGTCCATCCCGCCGCGAGGCCGGCGAGCAGGCCGAACAGCGCGACGCGCGCCAGCCGTGCCCTGGGTGCCTTGGTCTTCATATCGGTCTGTCTCGTTGCTGGATGCGCGGCGGATTCGTCGAATCGACCGCAAGGGCCTGAACAGGCCCGGGGTTGGTGCCCGTGGGCCGACAAAAGGTTCCGCAGGGCCGCGTCAGGGCGACTCCATTCGCGCGCGGGAGACGTCGCTTTCGGGCGTTCGCAAGGCGCTGGTGCCGGGCAGGGTTCCGACCGCGATATAGGCACTGCCCCACAGCGCCGTGTGCACGACGCGCACGGCGGCGCCGCGCGCTTCGAGCAGGCGCCAGGGGCGATCGAGGTTCTTGTAGGTCGTCAGGTAACGGCGCGCGCGGTACATGTTGAACAGGTTGACCGCCCAGCCCCAGGACCAGGGCAGGGTCTTCATGCCGAGCAAGACGATGCGCGCCCCCGGCCGGGCGGATTCGATGAGACGCTCGACGGCAGGCGGCGATTGCAGCACGTCATGCGTGTAGCAAAACAGCATCGCGTCGGCGGGTGCGCTGGGGCGCAGGCTTTCGGCGGCGGATTCGATCACCTCGACCGAAGCGCCCGGGCCGGCTGCGCCGATGCGCCGGCGCGCCAGCGCGGCCATCTCCGGGCTCAGCTCGACACCGATGACGCGGCCCGTCGCACCGACCCGCGCGGCGAGCAGGGGCAGGGTCGGGCCTGTGCCGCAGGCGATGTCGAATACCGTCTCGCCCGGACGCAGCGCGAGCTCGTCGACCGCTCTGAGGCGCAGCGCCTCGATGCGCGTGCAGGTGCTGTCGTATCCCGAGGCCAGCTGACCGTAGTTTTGCAGCGCCCGCGTCGGATCGGGTTGTGGCCGCAGGTTCTCGAGGAATGGAATCGTCATTGCCTTGCCCGTCTATGTCGGTGTCGGTCCCGGCGCGCCCGGCTTGCGCCCGTGGCGCACGCTGGAGCCGCCGCCCTGGCAGGCCGAGCCGCAACGGCCCGCGCCCCGCGCCGACGCAGCCTGGGCAGCGGGCCGGGGCATTGTCGTCGCAGCCATGGCTTGCGAAGGACGCGTTTGCATCATCCGGCTCGGCTTCAGCGCTCGGCCGAGGCAGTGTCCGCGCGCTGCGGTCTTTGGCGCCGCAACAGCAAGGCCGACAGCCCGAGGAACAGCGCCGAGCCGAAGCCCCAGACCCAGGCGTAGCCGATCATGTCGCCCCAGGGTGCGAGCGCGTAGACGACGGCCAGAACGGCCCATACGACGGCCACCGGCATGACCAGGGCAAAGTCTTCGTTCATTGGGTCCACTCCTTCAATGTGCGGTGCCGCCGCTCGCGGTGATCGGCAGGGACTGCATCAGCTCGAAGCCGAGTGCAGTGAAAAAGTACATCGCGATCACGATCAGCAGAACCGAGATCGGGCCCACCCAGGCGCCGACTCCAGGCTGCAGCGCGCGCCCGCCCCAGGCCACGCCGAGCGCCTCGTGCG
>JBAQUQ010000123.1:0-8877 GCA_049297615.1 Burkholderiaceae bacterium | reverse complement strand
CGCAGGGGCCCACGCTCGGCAAGCGTCACTGTCGGCGGAATTCCGCCGGATACGGGGGTTTCGGTGTTGGCATTTCGGACTCCTTCTTCCATAAGGATGAGGTGTCCGCGAAAACGGGTCAACTCCAAACAGACACCGCGTTGGTCTACGCCACCGTGGGCTCGTTGTTGCAGTGGCCGG
The DNA here is from genome assembly GCA_049297615.1 of Burkholderiaceae bacterium. Lineage (GTDB taxonomy): Bacteria > Pseudomonadota > Gammaproteobacteria > Burkholderiales > Burkholderiaceae_C > JAEMQF01. The sequence goes on along the minus strand of JBAQUQ010000123.1, from coordinate 8,697 downwards.
CGAAAGGCTGCGGCTGGCGCGAGCAGACTTACCAGCTCGGCACTGAAAAACGATAGGTCACCCCGAGTCCCACGTATTCGGATCTGAATTTCTCTCTATTCGATCCCGGGCCTGCGAACGTCTGACCCGCCACGCCGTAGATGGCCAGTCGATCACTCACACCATACTTGGTGCCTACCCCGGTCTTGAGTATCGAGCCGTGCACGTTGGCGCCGACCAACAGCTGACCGAAAAACTGGAATCGTTCGTTCTTGTCATATTTATTCTGCACGCCCACACCGGCAGTTATCTCTCCATACCCAGGATAAGTCAAGTGGGTGTTGTATGCAGCACCGACTTGAACAGGTATATAGATATGATCATTGACGACGTTGTCGAACTGAATAGTGAGCAGTTTGATTTTATCCTGGTCTGCACCTCTGAATTTCACGTTGAACTCGGTTTGCTGGAACAAATTGAACCGGTATCCTCTGTAGGAAGCATGGTTTGCCGCGCCGCTTGCACCTGAACCCACATCGCCGGAGTGGATGTGGTAATTCAGCGCTGCGCCCAATGTGTAATTCTTCGACGAGCCTTTCGGCGCGAACATGTATCCCGCAGAAAATAAAACCCCGAAATTCTTGTTGATCGAGTATTCAGCAGATATTCTTGGATAGATGAGTAGCCCCGGACCCGTGTTGATCGTTTCAGGTGCATAACCTCCGGAGCCGATCCCCAACTGACCATAGAGCTTGATGTTCGGAGTAATTCCAGCTCTGTACCCGAGACCGCCAATGGCTTGGTTGTACAAAGGGAGTCCGCGGTAACCGGCAGCCGCATTGAAGTACCAATAGCTGTGCTTCGTCATGAAATGCGAGAACTGCATATCAACCAGGTTGATGTTATTCTTGTGCTGTCCTTCTGGATTGATCTGCACCAGATTATCGAGACCCAGTGTCAATATGTTTTCAGCGGGATCTTCAGAGATTTCTAAGGCGCCCGCATGGTCCGCTGAAAAGAGTCTGTCACCCGATCTTGCATAGGGACCGATGACGTATGAAAACGGTACCTGAACGAATAGATTGAGCTGAGAATGATTGATGGCCGAATTTGTAAACTTCATATGGGCGAGATTCGCGCCGAGAGAAAAATCAACGAAATCATGGCCAAACCCGACGTAGCTCTTGACGTACCGACCCGTACCGGAAAGTATTCGACTTTGCTGCACACTTTTGCCGCCTCCGCCGCCGCCCAGCGAGAGACCGGCATCGGCAAACAGATTTCCATATATCTTGCGCTGAACATGGGCGGTGACGTCAAACGCCATGAATCCACCGTACTCGCCCGCGAGTATTGGCGCATGCCCGCCAACTCCCAGGTACATCCAATCGTTCAATTCGTTGAAGACATGGAAGCCCGTCAAGTCGATGGACTTGCCCCCAGGCACCGGAATGACCTGGTAATCCAGCATGAACATGGCCTCGGCGGATCTCGACCGCGCGGAGCTTGCCGTACCGCTGTGTGCCTCAGTCGAATCCAGCTTGCCATCCGGATTCGAGAAGAGAGCCGCCTGGCCCGCCAGGGAAACTTCGACAACCAACGCCAGACCCACCACCGCGAACAAATTGGGAATGACTTGGCATCCCAGCATGAACATGGCCTGGCCCTCGGCGGATCTCGGAGCTTGCCGTACTCTGTGCCTCACGCGTGGTGCCAAGGCTTCGTACAGGCTCTCGCGGCTGAGGCCGGAGTCTTCAGCGGTTCGTGCCATACCTCTTGCCCGCGAAACGTCGCCCAGCCGCGGCGCGGTCGCGTCCCGGCCGCTGTGCAAGCCGTCACGCCGCAGCGCTAATCGACGCGCAGCAGCAGCACGCGGTCGTTGTGCGTGTCGATCACCCAGACGTAAGGCGCGCGTGCGAGCACGGCTTCGGGCTTGTTGAATTCACCGGCACTGCGACCACGTTTTCCGGTGCCGAGCACCCCGAGCAGCTGGTGCGCGCGATCGAGCAGCAAGATGCGGTGGTTGTCCTCGTCGGCAAGCCAGATGCGATCGGCGTCGAAGGCGAGGTACTTCGGGCCGTTCAGCTTGAGCGTTGCGCCGAAGCTGGTGCGGTGCTTCAAGTCGGCGTCGAAGACCTGGACGCGGTCATTGCCCGAGTCGACGACGTAGACGCTGCCGTCGGGCGCCGCCTCGACGTCGTGCGGATTGGCGAACTCGCCGTCGCGCGAGCCGCGCCCGCCGACGCTGCGCTCGAGCTTGCCGTCGCGGAACACGCTCAACGTCGCGCCGCGCGTATTGCTGACGATGACGCGCCCGTCGGGCATGACCGCCACGCCCTCGGGGCCCGACAGTCCTTTCAGCTCGCCGACCAGTTGCGCCTGTGCCCCCTTCACGTCGTAGATCGCGACGCGGTCATTGCCGGTGTCGGCCACGAGCAGGCGGCCGGCCTTGTCGAACACCGCATCGTGCGGGTTCGACAGTTCGCGCTCGCCGAAGGTGGCCACCAGTTTCAGCGTCATCGCCTCGAGCACGCGCATGCGGCTGTTGCGCATGTCGGTGATGTAGACGAGCTTGCCGTCGGGCGAGAAAACCGCGTCGTGCGGCTCCGACAGGCCGCCGGCGAACTCGGCGAGCTGGGTCGCCTTGAGGACGGGCTGGGCCTGGGCAAGGGGAGCGAGCAGGGCGAACAAAGCAAGGACAATGGCGTGCATGGCGGCTGACCTCGAGATGCGGTTCAGGCTGATATTACTTCGCAGACTCGCCGCTGAAACCGACCCGGGTCTTCGCCGCTCGGGCTAGCATGCCCACCCGGGAAGCTTCCACTCAAGGAGCAAGCATGGCCGACTCAGCACAAGGGCTCGCGCGCGGTGACACCGCGCCGGACTTCGCCTTGCCGGGCACCGACGGCCGCACCTGGCGTTACGCCGACGTGGCCGGCGCGAACGGCCTCGTGGTGATGTTCATCTGCAACCACTGTCCGTACGTGAAGGCCGTGGTCGATCGCATCGTGCGCGACGCACAGGCGCTGCGCGAAATCGGCGTCGGCGCGGTGGCGATCAACAGCAATGACGCGGCCACTTACCCCGAAGACTCGTTCCAGAACATGGTGGCGTTTTCGCGCCGGCACGGCTTGGACTTTGCCTACCTCCACGATGAATCGCAGGACGTCGCGCGCGCCTATGGCGCGGTGTGCACGCCCGAGTTCTTCGGCTTCGACCGCGACCGCGTGCTGCGCTACCACGGGCGCCTGGACGCTTCGGGCTTCCAGCCGGCGCCAGCAGGGGCCAAGCGCGAGTTGTTCGAGGCGATGCAGCAGCTCGTTGCAAGCGGGCGCGCGCCGAGCGAGCAGGCGGCGAGCATCGGCTGCTCGATCAAGTGGGCGCGTCAATGATCGTGAAGGAGTCAAGCCTTGCTGACTAACCAGACAGTCGATGTGACCAGTGGCACACCGACCGTGGCCACACCGACCGTGGCCGAACATCTGGCCCGGGTCATCGCGACTTGCGCCCCGCAGTCCGAGCCGCTCGCCCTCGAGGTGGCACGCCGCCTCGTGCTCGATATCTCCGGCCTGTGCGTTGCGGCGAGCCACGAACCCTATGTGAAGGCCGCGCTCGCCGCGGTCGACCAGGCCGGCCCCTGCAGCGTGATCGGCAGCGACGCCACCCTGGGCGCCGAAGGGGCCGCATTCGTCAACGGCACCGCGGCGCACGGCGAAGACTTCGACGACACCTATGAGGGCGGCCCGGTGCACGCCGGCGCTGTCGTCGTGCCCGCGGTATTGGCCGCGGTGCAGCGCCATGGCCTGGCTGGAAGCGATTTGTTGCGCGGCATCGCCATCGGGGCCGAGCTGATGTGCCGGCTGTGTGCGGTGGCGCCGATGAAGGTGCACAAGGCGGGCTTCCACCCGACGGCGATCTTCGGCGTGATGGGTGCCGTGGCCGGCGCCGGCGCTGCCTTGCGCGTCGATGAAAAGGTCTTGGTGAACGCCTTGGGCATCGCCGGCAGCATGGCCAGCGGCATCATCGAGTACCTCGCCGAAGGCGCCTGGACCAAGCGACTCCATCCGGGCTGGGCGGCGCAGTCGGGCTACCGCGCGCTGCGCCTTGCGATGGCCGGCTTCCACGGGCCGCGCAGCGTTTTCGAGGGCCGGCACGGTTTCTTTCACGGCTATGCGAATACCAGCGAGGGCAATTTCGCGGCCCTGCTCGACGGCTTCGGCGAGCGCTGGCTGTGGACCACGATCGCCTTCAAGCCGTATGCCTGCGGCACGATGGCGCACCCCTATATAGACTGCGCACGCGCGTTTCGCAAGCGCGGCATCGACGTCCAACGCATCGAGCGCATCGAATGCAAAACGGCCGAAGGCATCGTGCACCGCCTGTGGGAGCCCTTGGCGGCGAAGCGCGCACCGCAAAACGGCTACGCGGCCAAGTTCAGCATTCCCTACGCGATTGCCGTCGCCCTGCTGCGCGATAACGCCGGCCTGGGCGAGTACGCCGACGCGCAGGTCGGCGATCCGGCACTGCTCGCGCTGGCCGCGAAGATCTCGTACATCGTCGATCCGCACAATCCTTATCCGCGCCAATTCACCGGCCACATCAAGGTCACGCTGAACGACGGCAAGGTGCACGAGCACTGCCAGTCGTTCTTCAAAGGAGGCGTCGAACATCCCCTGACCGACACCGACCTGGAGCACAAGTTCTTCGCCAATTGCGCGTATGCGGGCTTGGCCCGGGTCGACGCGCAGGCGCTGGCGGCTCGGCTGCGAGGCCTGTTCGAACTCGGCCTGGTCGACGCACGCGCCCTGGCCGCGCCGCCGGCGCAGGGATGAGCACGAGCACCGCGCCGCAAGGCGTTGCCCTGGTCACCGGAGCGGGCCGCAACATCGGTCGCGCCATCGCGCTCGGCCTGGCCGCGACCGGCCACGCCGTCGCCGTGAACGTTCGAGCCTCGACAGCCGAAGGCCAGGAAGTCGTCGACGCCATCGTCGCCGGCGGCGGCCAGGCCCTGCTGTGCGTGGCCGACGTCGGCGAGCAGGCAGCGGTGCGAGCGATGTTGGAGCGCATCAGGCTCGAATGGGGCCGGCTCGATGTGCTGGTGAACAACGCTGCGATCCGGCGTGAAGCCGAACTCGCCGAGCTCAGCGCAACCGATTGGCACGCCACGCTGCGCGTCGTGCTCGACGGCGCATTCTTCTGCGTGCAGGCCGCGCTGCCCCTGCTGAAGGCGTCGCGCCGGGGGGCGATCGTCAACATCGGCGGCCTCACCGCGCACACCGGCGCCGCCGATCGGATCCACGTCGTCACTGCGAAAGCCGGGCTGGTGGGCATGACGCGCGCGCTCGCGCACGACCTGGCCGCGCAGGGCATCACGGTCAATTGCGTGGCGCCGGGGCTGATCGACACGCAGCGACAGGCCAGCAGCGCATCGGCCGCGCCGAAACACCACGCCGCGCACCGGGCCCTGCTCGGGCGGCGCGGCACGGCCGAGGAGGTGGCACAGTCAGTGGTGTTTCTCGCCGGCGACGCGGCGCGTTTCATCACGGGCCAGGTGCTGCATGTCAATGGCGGGAGCTACCTCGGAGGCTGAAGCGATGCACAGCGCGCGTCCTCCAGGGTTGGACGCGACGGCGACGCAGTCGGCCAGTCGTTCGCGGTGACCGTGCGCCTCGGATCAGCGTCCCGGGGCGGCCGCCGGCGCCAGCGGGGCCTCGCGAATCGGCAGATGCACCAGGGTTGCGCCGACGGCCAGCATGATGTCGATGTACCAGACCCAGTCGTAGCTGCCGGTCAGCTCGAACACCCGGCCGCCGAGCCACGCGCCCAGGAAGCCGCCGACCTGGTGCGTCAGCATCACGATGCCGAACAGGGTGGCCATGTTGGCGGTGCCGAAGAACTTGGCCACCAGCCCCGCGGTGGGCGGTACGGTGGACAGGTAGGTCAGGCCCATGACGGCGGCGAACACCAGCATGACGGTGCCGGTCTTGGGCGCGAACAGGAAGGCCAGCACCGCCAGCGCCCGCGCGGCGTAGATCAGCGACAGCAGAGACTTCATGCGCCAGCGGCCCACGGCCCATCCGACCCCCACGCTGCCGACGATGTTGAACAGCCCCAGGATCGCCAGCGACCAGGCGCCGTATTGCACCGGCAGGCCGCAGGCGGCAATCACGCCCGGCAGGTGGGTGGCGAGAAACGCGACGTGGAAACCGCAGACGAAGAAGCCCGTCGCCAGCATCACATAGCTCGGGTTGCGCAGCGCTGTGCGGATGGCTTCGAGCGTGCCGACGCTCTTCGGCGCGGTGGTGGCCGACGGCGCCGCGGCCTGCAGCGAATTGCCCTTCAGCACCCAGGCGGCCGGCAGCGCCAGCAGCACGATCAGCCCGAGCAACTGCATCGCCGAAACCCAACCCGCGGCGACCATCAGCGTGCCGGCGATCGGCGCCATCATGAACTGCCCGAACGAACCGCCGGCGTTGACGATGCCGGTGGCCATGCCGCGTTGGCTGGCTGGGATCAGCCGCGCCGTGGCCGCCATCAGCACCGCCGGCCCGGCCATGCCGGCCCCGCCGGCGGCGAGCACGCCGATGGCGAAGATCAGGCCCGCCGTGGTCGTCATCAGCGGCGTGATGAAGGTGCCCAGCGCCACCAGCAGCACGCCGGCAAACACGACGCGGCCGGCGCCCACCTTGTCGGCCATGGCGCCCGCGAACGGCTGGGTCAAGCCCCACCACAACTGGCCGAAGGCAAAGGCCAGGCTGATGCTGCCCAGGCCGAGGCCGGTGGCGCTGTTCAGCGAACTGAGGAACAGGCCCATGGTCTGGCGTGCCCCCATGGTCAGCGCAAAGGCGCCGGCAGCGGCCAGCAGGACGATCCAGACCGCCCAGCGCCGGACGTCGCCCGCGGCGGGATTGGCAAGCGGGGTGCTACTCATCGTGTTCTCCAGCGGCAAGCGGGGCCAGCAGTTCGAGCGAGTCGTCCACCAGTGAGTGCAAGGCGAGCACGCGCTTCACGCCGAGCAACTGGTTGATGCCCAACTGCGCGGCGCGCCAGTGGCGCTGCGCCTCGGCGCGTTTTTCGCGCCCGGCCGTGGTGATGCTGACGCTGCGGCTGCGGCCGTCCAGCCCGGGCGCGAGTTCGATCCAGCCGGCGGCGACCAGCGGCTTGAGGTTGCGCGTCAGCGTCGAGGCGTCCATCGTCATGGCCTGCGCCAACTCGCCCGGCCGGACCGGCCCCAGCCTCAGCACATGCGACAGCAGCGAATACTGCGTGGTCTTCAGCCCCGTCTTGGCCATCTCCTGGTCGTAGCGCTGCCCGATGCGGCGCACCAGCTGGCGCAGCTTGAAATGGGTGCAGCCCTGCGGCTGCACCACGGCGCCTGTCGGCGCGGCCTTGACCTTGCTCATGGTGAGCATTGTATCTACAATACTTGTATATGCAACTGTTGGAGTGATTTTTCATGACACCGCAAGGGGCCCTGAGCCAGTGGAACCGGCAACTCGACGAGGTGCGCACGAAGATGCTGGCCGGTGGCAAGAAACCCGGCATCGTCGATCCGGCCGCGGTGGTGGGCAAGACCGGCCTGCAAGTGCTGCAGGCTGTGCTGGCCGGCGAGCTGCCTTACGCGCACATCGCCGACACGCTGGACTTCTTCCTCGTCGAAGTGGGCGAGGGCCGGGCCGTGTTCCAGGGCATGCCGCAACTCGAGCACTGCAACCCGATGGGCGGGGTGCACGGCGGCTGGTATGCCACCTTGCTCGATTCGGCGCTGGGTTGCGCTGTGCACACCCAACTGCCCGCAGGCCGCGCCTACACCACGGCCGAGCTCAGCCTGAACATCGTGCGCGCCGCTTCAATCAAATCGGGGCCCCTGCGCGCCATCGGCACCGTCCTGCACTGCGGTCGCCAGCTGGCCACCGCCGAGGCGCGCATCGTCGGGCCGGACGGCAAGCTCTACGCCCACGGAACCACTACCTGCCTGGTACTCGAGACGCCGGCGCCATGATGGCCTCGGCAAGCGGCGGCGGGCGCCCTGACGACTCTCGCACGCGGATGCGCGGCAGCGCCCCTAGCGCAGCGGGCGTATTCCACAGGCCGCGCCGCGAAGCGCCGCGTCGCTTCAAGACGCGGTGATCCGCAAGCACGACTCCCCTGAGCCGCTTATCCACCCGGGTTCAGCCGCGCGGGCCGAATGTCGCCGCGTCGCGCAAGCGGCGCGCCAAGACCGGGTCGCTGGTCTGCATTCGCTCGGCGATGGCAAGCAGTTCGCGTGCGGCGCGCCGCTGGCCAGAGTCTTCGAGCGCTTGCCAGATGCTGCGCCCAAACCGGCGCAGCAGTCGGATCGCTCCCACGAGTTGCGTGTTGCGCGGGCCCTGAATGCGCGCGGACGCCGGTAGCGAGATTCGGTTACTGCTCATGGCGAAATCCCTTTGCGTCGGCAGGACGATGCAGTCCTTGGAACCGATACTAGGGTTCTCACCTATTCTTGGGAAATTGAAACTCCGAATCGCACCATCACGGCAGTGAATGCCAGTGGAGCGTTCGCACTGACCAGACGACGAATTTCCGGACCTTGGACCTGAACCTGCTGCGCGTGTTCGACGTCGTGATGGTCGAGCGCAACGTGACGCGCGCGGCGGCGCGCCTGGCGATCACGCAGCCCGCGGTGAGCAACGCATTGCGTCGCCTGCGCGACGCGACCAGCGACGGCCTGTTCGTGCC
>JBAQUQ010000122.1:0-24905 GCA_049297615.1 Burkholderiaceae bacterium | reverse complement strand
GCCGCTGTCATCGGCCAGGGCAGCCAGGCGCGCCTGACGCACCGCTTGCGCCCGCGCGGCGGCCGGCGCGGCAGAAAAACCGAGATGGTCGATCACATGCAGCAGGTTGTCCTTGCCGCGCTCATTGGTGCTGCCATAACCCTTGATGAGCCGCCCGCAAGCAGCAAGCTCGAAACCCAGCGTCCAATCTTCCTGGGTGCCGCGTTGCACCGCGGTGAGCCAGCGCTCGATCAAGGCCTGTTCGATCGCGAAGCGCTGGCCACGGCGGCGCTGGCCCTTCATAGCCGCGAGCAGCCTCAGCGCGATTGCACCGAGCACGGTGTGCGCGCCCACGCGCAGCGGCAGCGCCCAAGGCTCGAGGCCGCGGGCGGTGCGCCTGCGGTCCCAGGCTTGCAGGCGCGTCGCAAGGCTCGGCGGCAGCAGGGCCGCGAATTCTGCGACACCGGGTTTGAAGTGATCGAAGATCTTGACGATCTCGTCGTCGCGCGCAGCGACTTCGCGGCGCACGCGCGCGACGCGCTTGCGGCTGAGTTTGAGCGCGGCCACCTGCACGATATCGTCGAACATCATCCACAGCGCGAGCCAGCGCATCACTTCGGCGGCCAGTTCGCCCCCATGCGCGCCCTGCGAATCGGCCTGGCCCTCGGCCTTGGAGACGCGCTCGAGCCGCGCTTCGTAAAGCGCCGCGTACGCCTCGTCCTGGTAGTCGCGCAGGCGTCGCACCGCGAGGGCGCGCAGATCCGGCGGCGCGAGCGCGGCGGCGACGACGGCTTGCTGCGCGCGGCGCTGCGCCACGCCATCGAAAGCCAGGGCAAAGCCGCGCAAACTGGCCTGCACGCCCTTGCCCGAGGCGCGAATCGTGTCTTCGAAAACCGCTCGCGCAAACGGCAGCACGCCGCTCGCTGCGATGGCGCCCAGCAGCACGGCGCTGAGGGCGGCGTCGGCTTGTTGCGCCAGCGCCGCCATATCGAGCAACTCGACGCCGCGCGCATGGCGTTGCAGGGTCGCGAGCAGGGCGGCGGCGTCAGCGCGGCCGTCGCCCAGTTGCATTTTTTCGGCCACGGTGAGGGCACGCGCTGTGGAGCTGACGATCAAGGTGCGCTGTGCGTCGGCCATGCCGGCACCGACTTGGCGCACTGTTTCGAGCAACTCCGACGACACCAGCAAGTCGATGCCGCCCGGCACCGGATTCAAGCTGAACACGGGCCGCCGACCCGCCAAAGCGGCATCGGCTTGCGGATGAACTTCGACGTAGTAGGTCGTCGCGCCGGTGCGTTGCGCGACGCCGGGGATCGACGTGCTTTGCGCGCTGTGCCCGGCGCGCACGGCGGCTTCATACAACCACTGGCTGAGCACGCCGCCGCCTTCGCCGCCGAGCGCGCAAACGAGCAGCGTGATCGGCCGGCTTGCAGGTTCAAACCGATTCATGCGCCAGCCGGTCGCAGCACCGCTGTCAATACCGTACGAAGGCGCGCGAGCAAGAACTCGAACCACGCCGGATGACGCACCACTTCGGCGCGGTAAAAACTCGGGCACAGCGTCGCCGCATGCGCGTTCGCGCCGCACAGGCCGCAACCGACGCAGCCGTCGATCACGGTGGCGACGGGGTCGACACGCAGCGGGTCGGGGCTGTCCTTGAGCGTCAGAGTCGGGCAGCCCGACAAACGGATGCACGCATGGTCACCGGTACAGACGTCTTCATCGACTCCGTACTTGACGCGCTCGACGCGCTCGCCTCGTTTCAAGCGCCCCGCCACCCAAGGCCGAATGCGGCGTTGCCGCTCCAACTGGCATTCGCCTTCGGCGATGATGACTTTCAAGCCGGCAAAAGGGCTCGTGAATGCCTCTTGCAGGGTGCGGCGCACCGCGTCGACTTCGTAGGTGTGCACGGTGCGCATCCATTGCACGCCCATGCCCTCGAGCGTGGTCTCGATCACCTGGTTCTTGTGCGCCAGGCTTTGGTGCAAGTCACCCTTGCTCGTGGCAAGGGCCTTCGCTTCATCGTCAGGCGTGTTCAGAATGTCCTGCGTTCCGGTGGCCGAGGTGTAGCCGTTTTTCATGATCAGCAGCACCGCATCGTCACCGCTGAACAGCGCCGACTGAACGCCGGTGAGCAAGCCGTTGTGCCAGAAGCCGCCGTCGCCCATGATCGCCAGCGTGCGCCGCTGCAGCATCGGCGACACCCCCGCACGGCTCGCCAGGCTCATGCCGTAGCCGAGGATGGAGTGGCCCGAACTGAAGGGCTCGAAGGTTGCCAGCGCATGACAGCCGATGTCGGCGGCGACGTGCACAGGGCCGACCTGCGCCTGCGCGAGTTTGAGCGCGGCAAACACCGGTCGCTCCGGGCAGCCGACGCAAAAACCCGGCGGGCGTGCGGGCAGGGGCCCGAGCGTCTTCTCCACGTCGGCGCGGCGCGCCGCGTTACCGGCCAGCCAGGCGCGCGCGGCGCTCAGGTCCAATCCCGGCAGATGGGCCTGAGCAAAGGCGATCAAGCCTTGTGCGATCACTTCCACCGTGTATTCGCCCGCCGCAGGCAGCATGTCCTTGCCGTGCACAGGGGTCTGCACATCGAGCCGCCGCAATGCCTGCGCCAGATCTTTTTCGATGTATTCGGGCGTGCCTTCTTCGAGCACGAGCACGGCGCGCTTGCCCGCGGCAAAGCCGCTCGCTTCAAGGGGCACGAGCGGATAAGTGACGTTCAGCACGAGCAATGGCACTTCACTCACGCCGAAGGCGTCGGCGAGGCCACACTGTTGCAGCGCCCGAATCGTCGCGTTGTACAGGCCGCCCTGCACGATCAGCCCGACTTCGCTGCGTGGTCCGTCAAAGCGCTCGTTCAACGCATGCTCGGCGATATAGGCTTGCGCTGCCGGAATGCGTTGCTCGACCTTGAGTTTTTCATGGCGAAACGTCACCGGCGGGTGCGCCAGACGCATGTAGTCGAACGCAGCAGGCTCTTCAATCAATTCGCGCGTTGAAAACCTCGGCGCGACGTTGTCTTTGGCGATGAACTTGCCGCGCACGTGGCAGGCGCGAATGCGCAGCTCCATCAGGGCGGGCATATTGCTCGCTTCGCTGAGCGCAAAGGCATGTTCGACCAGGCGCACCATATTGGACAGGTCAGGGCGAGGGTCGAACAGCGCGAGCGTGCTCTTCAGCGCATAGGCGTGAGTGCGCTCCTGGATCACGCTGGCGCCCTCGCCATAGTCTTCGCCGACGACGATCAGCGCACCGCCGACGACGCCGGGCGAGGCCAGGTTGGACAAGGCATCGGCCGCGACATTCGTGCCGACGATCGATTTCCAGGTCACCGCGCCGCGCAGCGGATAGTGGATCGACGCGCCAAGCATCGCCGCGGCCGAGGCTTCGTTGGCGCAGGCCTCGACGTGCACGCCCAGCTGCTCGACATAGGGCTTGGCCTGCACCATCACGTCGAGCAGGTGCGACACAGGGGCGCCCTGGTAGCCGCCGATGTAGGCCACGCCCGATTGCAGCAGGGCCTTCGTGATCGCGAGAATGCCCTCGCCGTGGAACACGGCGCCCTGGCCCAATTTGAGCTGCTCGATCTGATCGGTGAATTGCACTTCCATGGCTGCGCGCATTGTGACGCGGGCTTGGCGCTGTGCTTGGCGGTCAGGCACGGATCTCGCTTCAGCATGGGCGCGCAGGGGCAATCCCGTAGCTGCAAGGGCCCTGGAATCGCGCAAGATCGCGGCTTCACCTTCTGCCACATCCATGACCTGGTCGATCCTGGCGCGCGACGACGAAGGCCGCTTCGGCGTGGCCATTGCGAGCCGCTTCTTCGCCGTCGGCGCGCTGTGCATCCACACCGGGCGCAGCGTCGGTGCGCTTTCGACTCAGGCCCTGATGAACCCGCTGTACGGGCCACAGGGCATGCAGTGGCTCGCGGCGGGCGCGACGCCGTTAGACGTGGTCGCACGCCTGATCGGGGCCGACGCCGGCAGGTCGCATCGCCAGGTGCACGTCTTGGGTGCGCGCGGTGAGGCCGCGGCGCACACCGGGGCCGACTGCATCGGCTGGTGTGGCCACCATGCAGGCGAAGGCTTCAGCGTGGCCGGCAATATGTTGGTCGGTGCCGATGTGCTGGCGGCGACGGCGACGGCTTATCGTGAATCTGCAGGCCGGCCGCTTGCGGAGCGCCTGATCGCCGCGATGGCCGCCGGCGAAGCCGCGGGCGGCGACAAGCGCGGCAAACAATCGGCAGCCCTGCGCATCCAGGCCGAACAGGACTACGCGGCGCTCGATTTGCGCGTCGACGACCACGCCGAGCCGATCGAAGAACTGCGCCGGCTCTATCGAAAGAGCCTGGAGCGCTTCCAGCCCTTCATCGCCTGCCTGGCCGGCCGGCTCGACCCGGTGGGTCTGACCGACCGCAACGCGATCGAGGCCGCCGTCAGCCGTTTTCAGGCCGAGCAGGCCGCACGCGAGAGCCCGGCGCAGTGAGCCCCTTGCTCGAAGTGCGCGGCCTGCACACGATGTTCGACACCGATGAAGGCGTGCTCGCCGCCGTCGACGGCGTGAGCTTTCGCGTCGAGGCGGGGCGCACCCTGGCCATCGTCGGCGAATCGGGTTGCGGCAAGAGCGTCACGGCGCTGTCGATCATGGGCCTGTTGCCCCAGCCGGCGGGGCGGGTCAGCGCGGGTTCGGTGCGCTTCGAGGGCCGCGAGCTGATCGACTTGCCGCAGCGCGAACTGCAAGACTTGCGCGGCGACGCGATGGCGATGATTTTTCAGGAGCCGATGTCATCGCTCAATCCGGCGTTCACGATCGGCGAACAGATCGTCGAAACTCTGTTGCGCCATCGGCCGATGACGCGCGCCCAGGCCGAGGCGCGCGCTCTGGAGGTACTGCGCCAGGTTCGCATGGCCGCGCCCGAACAGCGCCTGTTCGAGTATCCGCACAAACTTTCGGGCGGCATGCGCCAGCGCGCCATGATCGCGATGGCGCTGGCCTGCGAGCCGCGCTTGCTGATCGCCGACGAGCCGACGACGGCGCTGGACGTGACAATCCAGGCGCAGATCCTCGACCTGATGCGCACCCTGCAGGCGGAAACCGGAACCGCCATCGTGTTGATCACGCACGACCTGGGCGTCGTCGCCGAAATGGCCGACGACGTCTTGGTGATGTATGCCGGGCAGGTCGTGGAACACGCCGCGGTGGCGCGCATCTTCAGCGAGCCGCAGCATCCCTATACGGTGGGCTTGCTGGGTGCGCTGCCGCGCCTGGACGATCTGCAGCAAACCCGCCTGGCAGCGATCGACGGCCAATTGCCCGACCCGCTGCGCCTGCCGCAGGGCTGCCGCTTCGCCGCGCGTTGCCCGTTCGTGCAAGCCCCTTGCCGCGAGCAAGCGCCGGCGCTGCGCGACGTCGGCGACGGGCATCTGTCGGCGTGCCGGCGCGCGCCGCTCGACCCGGCGCAGTTGCGCAGCGCGTCGCCTGTGCAGGGCAGGCCCGTATCGAACGCCCGCGAGCTCGTGCCATGAACGCGCCCTTGCTGCGCACCCAGGGCCTGGCCAAACACTTCGAGGTCCGGCGCGGCGTGTTCGGGCGCGTGCGCGGCGCGGTGCGCGCCGTCGACGCAGTGGACCTGAGCCTGGACAGCGGCCAGACCCTGGGCATCGTGGGCGAATCGGGTTGCGGCAAATCGACGCTCGGGCGTCTCGTGCTGCGCCTGCTCGAGCCGAGCGCCGGACGCGTGTGGTTCGACGGTCGCGACCTCGGTACGCTCGACGCCCCTGCCTTGCGTGCCCAGCGCCACGCCATGCAGATCATCTTTCAAGACCCTTTCGGCTCGCTCAACCCGCGCATGACGGTGGGCCAAATCCTCGCCGAGCCGCTCGTCTTGCACGGCTTGCACCCGGGGCGCCACATGCAACGCGTCGCCGAACTGCTGCGCACCGTGGGGCTGGACCCAGCGCATGCGCAGCGTTACCCGCATGAATTCTCCGGCGGCCAGCGCCAGCGCATCGGCATCGCGCGTGCCCTGGCCGTGGAGCCGCGCCTGATCGTGTGCGACGAAGCGGTCTCGGCCCTGGACGTGTCGGTGCAGGCCCAGGTCATCAACCTGTTGCAAGACCTGCAGCAGCAGTTCCGCATCGCCTACCTGTTCATCGCGCACGACCTGGCCGTGGTGCGCCACATCGCGCACCGCGTCGCCGTGATGTACATGGGGCGCATCGTCGAAGTCGCCGACACGCAGGCGCTGTTTGCCACGCCGCGCCATCCCTATTCGCAGGCCCTGTTGGCGGCGATTCCGCGTGCCGAGCCGGATCGAACGTCGCCGCGCAGCGTGCCGCGCGGCGACGTGCCCAGCCCGATGGCGCTGACACCGGGCTGCCACTTCCAGAGCCGCTGCCCGCATGCGCAAGGGCTTTGTTCGCAACAGGTGCCGCCGCTCGAGCACGCCGCCGGGCATGGCGTGGCCTGCCATTTCTGGCGCGAGATCGCGCTGAGCAGGCCCGGCGCGAGCGCTGCCGCTGGCAAGGCCGCCACGCCCGAAGTCGCTGCGCAGCGGCGCCGGCTGCACGCCTTGCAATCCGCCTTTGTGCCCCTTCCTGCGCCGAGCCTGCGCTAACCCTGCCCCAACCACCTCGAGGAGCCTGACGATGAGACCGAATATCAACACCTTGCGCCGTGCCTGGGTCGCACTTGCCCTGATCGGCGCAGCGCTGAGCGCGCAATCCCAAGCCCTGCGCATCGGGCTGGCCGAAGACCCCGACGCGCTGGACCCGACGCTGGCGCGCACCTTTGTCGGCCGGGTTGTCTTTGCCGCCCTGTGCGACAAACTCTTCGACGTCGACGAAAAGCTCGCCATCGTGCCGCAACTGGCGACGGGCTACGAATGGTCCGCCGATAGCAAGGCGCTGACGATCAAGCTGCGCAGCGGTGTGCTGTTCCACGACGGCGAAAAATTCGACGCGGCAGCCGTCAAGTTCAACATCGAGCGCCACAAAACGCTGCCCGGCTCGAACCGCAGCGGCGAATTGCGCCCGGTGGCCAGTGTCGACCTGGTCGATGCCATGACCGTGCGCCTGAACCTGACAGCGCCGTTCTCGCCCCTGCTCGCTGCCTTGGCCGATCGTGCCGGCATGATGGTTTCGCCCAAAGCCGCAGCCGCCTTGGGCGCGCAGTTCGCCACCAAGCCGGTGTGCTCGGGGCCGTTTCGATTTGTCGAGCGCGTGCCGCAAGACCGCATGGTGTTCGAGCGCTTTGCCGATTACTGGAACAAGGGCGCGGTGCATTTCGACAAGGTGACCTATACGCCGATCACCGATGCCACGGTGCGCCTGGCGAACCTGAAGGCGGGCCAGCTCGACTTCGCTGAGCGCGTCGCGGCTTCCGACATGGAGGCGATTCGCAAAGACAAGCGCTTGCTGACTGCCAGCATCACCGAAATCGGCTACCAAGGCATCACGATCAATGTCGGAAAAAGCGAGCAGGCGCAGAAGAACCCACTGGGACGCGACGCGCGCGTACGCGAGGCCTTCGAGCTGTCGATCGACCGCGCCGGCCTGGCCCAAGTGGTGATGGACAACGAAGCGACGGTGGGCAACCAATGGGTCGCGCCGAACAATCCCTACTATGCCAAAGGCGTGCCGATTCCCAAGCGCAACACCGAGCGCGCGCGCGCCTTGCTGAAGCAGGCCGGTGTCGTGAACCCGAGCTTCACCCTGATGACGACGACCACGGCGGACGCGCAACGCCTGGCCCTGGTCGTGCAAGCGATGAGCAAGGACGCGGGCTTTGACGTGAAGATCCTGACCACCGAATTCGCGACTTCGCTGAACATGGCCGACAAGGGCGAGTTCGACGCCTATGTGCTGGCCTGGAGCGGCCGCGCCGACCCCGACGGCAACCTGTACAGCTTCGACGCCTGCAAGCAGCCGCTCAACTACGCCGGTTATTGCGTTCCCGAAATCGACGCTTTATTGAACGAGTCGCGCAGCTTGCGCGATCCGGCCGAGCGCAAGAAGGTGTTCGACAAGATCGCCGCGCGTGTGCTCGCCGATCGACCCATCATCTACCTGTACCACCGCAACTGGCTGTGGGCGTTCAACGCCAAACTTTCGGGCGTGCGCCAGGTGCCTGACGGCTTGCTTCGCGTCACCGGCCTGAAGATGAACTAGGGCTCGCCGCCGCGCCGTGCTCGATGCAGGGTCGAAGCGGCTCACCGCCACATGCTCGAATACCTCGCCAAGCGCATCGCGACCCTGGTCCCGACACTGATCTTCGTGTCGATGCTGATCTTCGGGCTGCAGCAGTTGCTGCCCGGCGACCCGGCGCTGATCCTCGCCGGCGAAGAGCAAGACCCGGCCGTCGTCGCCCACCTGCGCCAGACGATGCACCTGGATGAACCGCTGCCGCTGCGCTACGCCTATTGGGTGGGCGGGGTGCTGCGCGGCGACCTGGGGGAGTCGGTGCGCATGCAGCTTCCGGTGCGCGACCTGATCGTGCAGAAGCTGCCGGTCACGGCCCAGCTCGGCTTGATGGCATTCGCGGTGGCCCTGTTGATCGGGATTCCCGCAGGCATCGTCGCAGCGGTGTGGCGCGGCACGGGTTGGGACACCGCCGCCAACGCGTTTGCGCTGTGGGGACTGTCCACACCCAACTTCTGGCTCGGCATCCTGATGATCTTGTTGTTCTCGGTTCAATTGGGCTGGTTGCCGGCCTCGGGCTATGTGAGCCCCTTAGAAGACCTGGGCGCCAACCTGGCCGCGATGGTGATGCCGGCCTTCGTCCTGGGCAACGCCATCGCCGCGATTCTGATGCGACACACGCGCAGCGCGATGCTGCAAGTCATGAACACCGACTATGTGCGCACCGCCCGCGCCAAGGGCCTGCGCGAACGCGCCGTCGTGCTCAAACACGCCTTACGCAACGCCTTGACGCCCGTCATCACCCTGGGCGCGCTCGAACTCGGCACCCTGCTGTCAGGCGCCGTGCTCACGGAACAGGTGTTCACGATTCCGGGCTTTGGAAAACTCATCGTCGACGCCGTGTTCAACCGCGACTACGCCGTCGTGCAGGGCGTCGTTCTAGTCACGGCGACGACCTACATCGTGCTCAACCTGCTCGCGGATCTGGCCTATTTTTTGGCCAACCCGCGCCTGCGGCGATGAGGGCCAGCGGCGCCGTGGCAGGGCTTTCGGCGCCCAGCGCCAGCGCTTCCCTGCCCGCCAGCCCCTGGCAGCGTGCCTGGCGCCGCCTGCTGCGCCGCCGCGCCGCCGTATTCGGTCTGGCGGTGGTGCTGGGCTTCATCGCGCTGGCCATCTTCGCACCTTGGGTGACGAGCTATGACCCCATTGCCACCGATTGGGGCGTCTTGCGCAAGGCGCCCTCGGCGGCGCATTGGTTCGGCACCGACGAAATCGGCCGCGATGTGTTGTCACGCGTGATTTTCGGAACCCGCGCTTCGCTGCTCGCCGGCGTGGTGTCGGTATCGATTTCGCTGGCACTGGGCGTGCCCATCGGCCTGCTCGCCGGCGTCGTGGGTGGCTGGCTCGACGCGCTGATCTCGCGCATCACCGACGCCTTCCTCGCCTGCCCATTTCTCATTCTGGCCATCGCGCTCGCCGCCTTCCTCGGGCCGTCATTGAGCAATGCCATGATCGCCATCGGCATTTCGGCCACCCCCATCTTCGTGCGCCTGACGCGCGCGCAGGTGTTGAACGTGAAGGTCGAGGACTACATCGAAGCCGCGCGCGCCGTGGGCAACCCGCCGTGGCGCGTGGCGCTGCGCCACATCGCGCCCAATGTGACGGCGCCGCTCATCGTGCAAGCCACGCTGGCGATCGCCGGCGCGGTGATTGCCGAGGCCAGCCTGTCCTTCCTCGGCCTGGGCCAGCAGCCGCCGGCGCCGAGCTGGGGCAGCATGCTCAACACAGCCAAGAACTTCGTCGAAAACGCGCCCTGGATGGCGGTCTGGCCGGGCCTGGCGATCTTCGGCCTGGTGATGTCGTTCAACCTGCTGGGCGACGGCCTGCGAGACGCGCTCGACCCGCGGGAACGCTAGGGCGACGCTGAACAAGCCCGCGCGAGCGCGCACCTCGATACAAGCGGCATGGCGCGACTCCAAGCGCAGCAGGCTCCTGCGGTTGGCGCAACACGGCGCTGGGCTATCAGTGGTACAGTGCGCCCTCTCGTTTGCGTCGTGGGCTCGCCCAGGAGCCGCTTCAACGCTTCGCATACGTTCGTTCCCCCCGTCGATCCACCTGCGGCCTCAGCGCTCTGGCGGCGTCGTCTCGTCGCCGTCCGTCAAAGGAGCCCAGGCCATGGCCAAAGAAGAATTGATCGAAATGGGTGGCGTCGTCAAAGAAGTGCTGCCCGACTCGCGCTTTCGCGTGACGCTCGACAACGGCCACCAGCTGGTGGCTTACACCTCGGGCAAGATGCGCAAGCACCACATCCGCATCCTCGCCGGCGACAACGTGTCGCTCGAACTCTCGCCTTACGACTTGAGCAAAGGCCGCATCACCTTCCGCCACCTCGAGCGCCGCGGGTCGGCGCCGAGTTCGCCCGGCGCGCCGATGCGGCGCAACTGAGCCTGTTGTCGCTGGGCGCGTGGGCGGCAAAGTGCCGCTCAGCCTTGCAAGCCCGGGCCCTTCGCGAGGCGCGCTTTCGTCCGCGGGGACGAAGCCACGTCCACGCTCAGCCTTGCAGGCCGCGCCCGGGCTTGCATGCCCGGGCCCTTCGCGAGGCGCGCCTTCGTCCGCGGGGACGAAGCCGCGTCCACGCTCAGCCCTTCACGCACACCACTTGCTTTAGCGTGTGGACCACGTCCACCAGGGCGCTTTGCGCCCGCATCACTGCATCGATGTCCTTGTACGCGGCAGGTGTCTCGTCGAGCACGTCCCTGTCCTTGCGGCATTCCACCCCCGCGGTCGCGGCGCGGTGCTCGGCGAGCGTGAAACGGCGCTTGGCCTCGCCGCGGCTCATCACGCGGCCGGCGCCATGCGAACAGCTCTCGAAGCTGTCCGCATTGCCCTTGCCGCGCACGATGTAGCTGCGCGCGCCCATGCTGCCCGGGATGATGCCGAGCTGGCCGGCTCTGGCGCTCACCGCACCCTTGCGCGTGACGTAGACGTCCGCGCCAAAGTGGCGCTCCAGCTGCACATAGTTGTGGTGGCAATTCACCGCTTCGACCTGGCTCTGGAAGCTCTTGCGCATCACGGATCGAGCGGCGCCGATCACGCGCTGCATCATCACCTCGCGGTTCAGCGCCGCAAAACGCTGCGCCCAGCCGACCGCGTGCAGGTAGTCGCCGAAATAGCGGCTGCCTTGCTCGAAGTAGGCCAGGTCGCGATCCGGCAGATTCGCCTGCTGGCGCAGCGCGTCCTGTTTGGCCAGCTCGATGAACATCGTGCCGATCGCATTGCCCACGCCGCGCGAGCCCGAGTGCAGCATGAACCAGACGCAGCCGGCTTCGTCCAGACAAACCTCGATGAAATGGTTGCCGCTGCCCAGAGTACCCAAGTGGCTGCGATGATTGGTCTTCTCCAGCTTCGGGTAGCTGCGGCACAGCTCCTTGAACGCCGGCTCGAGCTGGGCCCAGGCCTGGTCCACCGAACCCGGCACCTCGCCCCAGGAGCCCAGGTCGCGCGCACCGCGCGAGCGGCCTCCCTGCCGGCCGTGAGGCACGGCGCTCTCGATGGCCGAACGCAGCGGCGCCAGGTTGTCGGGCAGGTCTTGCGCCGTCAGCGTCGTCTTGCTGGCGATCATGCCGCAGCCGATGTCCACGCCCACCGCCGCCGGGATGATGGCCCGCAGCGTCGGGATCACCGAGCCGACGCTGGCGCCGATGCCGAAGTGCACGTCGGGCATTGCAGCGATGTACTTGAAGATGATGGGCAGGCGCGCAGCGCTGGCGAGCTGGCGCATCGCTGCATCCTCGACCGGCACGCCGCGCGTCCACATCTTGACGGGCACGCCACCGGGCACGCTTTCGAGGATGTAGTCGGTTTCCATGGTGCAAACCCAGATGATGCATGCATTCACGCGTGATCAGCAGTGCGGCGGCCACCTCGCGGTCCGCGACCACCGCTTCGCCTGGATTCGCATACCCAGAGCGATTGACGCCAGCTGCTGAAACTGGGCTTAGCAGCCCTGCCGCGCCGCCTTGAACGAGCTACCGGCGGGTGAGACATAGGTCCAGTCCAGGTCCGTTTCGGCCTTGATGTGAATCAGTTCTTCGCGCGCTGCGCGGGCACCGGGCAACACGAAGGGGGCACATGTTCGGCAAAGCTGGGCGTGTCCACCAACTGCAAGCCGGGTGCCCCGTACAGGCTGCCGGCACCGCCCACGACCAGCAGGCGCTTGATCCTTGCGGCCATCACCCCACTGCGGCAGGGCGGGCCCGGCGGACGGATCGATGCTCGACCCGCTGCGCGAGACCACGGCACGCGCCGATCACTTGGCGCCCAGGCCCAGCTGGTTCATGAAGTCCTGGTTGTCCCAGAACAGCCACTCGTGGTCCATCGTCGCGCCTTTCCAATGGCCGATCGTTGCCATGCCGATGGCGAAGCGCCTGCCGGTGGGCGCGATTGACTTGCCGTCGGGCAAAGGCATCGGCTTGGTGAAGCTGCCCGTCATCACGCCGGTCACGGCCGTCCACGAGCCCGAACCGAAACGGATCGGATGGGTCTTGATCGTGATGTCGGGGGCGAAGACGAACATCGCCTTGAGGTCTTCGATGTGTTTGTCGATGCCTTTCGTCTCGTGGCCGTCGGGCCAGGTGACGACGATGTCCTTCGCGTGGCTTTCGTGCAGGCGATCCCACTTCTGGTTGCTGAAGACGTCGAAGTCGAGCGTGTCGAAGACCTTCAGGTTCTTCTCGACCTTGGCCGCCTGGGGCTCGACCTTCGGCGGCGGGGTCGTGGGGTTCTCGGCGGGCGTCTGCGCGGAGCTTGTTGCCACGTAGCAGAAGCTGAATGCCGCGACGAGTGCGGTGGCGAGGGCGGTGCGGGTTCTCATGTTGATGTTCCTTTGGGCTGACGGGGTGACGGCTCAGGCCTTGCGGATCCAGGTCGGGGCGATGCCCGTGCCGTGACCCGCACCGTAGCCGAGATAGACGTTGAGGCCGGCGAGCGGCTCGAGGTAGCGGGCGTTCTTCAGGCCGCCGGCGTCGACGACCTCGAAGCCCATGCTCCGGGCGAGCGTGGTCGCGACCTGCTTGGCGTGCACGCTGTCGCTGGCGACGAAGACGCTCGCCTTCTGACCCTTGCCGAAGTCGGCGCCTTCAGCCAGCACCTGCGCAAACAAGGTGTTGAAACCCTTGACGATTTCGGCGCCCGGAACGGCCTTGGCGATCTCTTCAGCGGCCGACGTGCTGTGGCCGAGCGTAAGGGCCATGTAGTCGGGCGTCAGCGGGTTGGTGATGTCGACGATCACTTTGCCGCGCAGGTCGCCGACGGCCTTCAGCGCGGTCGCGGCGTCGGCGTAGCCGGTGGCCAGAACGACGGCTTCGGCATCGGTGGCCGAGTTCGCCACGTCGACGGCCCTGGCGCCCGGATTCGCTGCCGCGACTTTGGCGGCTTTGCTGCCGTCGCGGGCAGCGACGCTGACCTGATGGCCTGCGCGGGTGAGTTGTTTGACGAATGCCGAACCCATGTTGCCGGCGCCGATGACGGTGACTTTCATGCTGTGCCTCGTGTCGTGGAAGCAGCCGATCGCTGCGATGTCAGGAACTGTAGTCGTTCAACTAATCGAGATAAACATGAAGCACTCAGATGCTCTATTCCGAATATTGAGACAATCTGTCGATGGACAAGTTCGCAGCAGTTCAAGCCTTCGTCGCCGTGGTCGACGCCGGCAGCTTCGTCAAAGGCGCCGAAGCGATCGGCCAATCGAAGGCCGGTGTCTCGCGCTATGTCAGTGAACTGGAGGCCCAGCTCGGCGTGCGGCTGCTGCACCGCACGACACGCAAACTGTCGCTGACCGAGGAAGGCGAGGTGTTCCACCTGCGCGGCAAGGAACTTCTCGGTCAGCTCGCGGAAGCGGAGGCCGAGATCACCGCGCGTTCGGGCAGCGCCGTCGGCCAGTTGAAAATCAACGCGCCGGTCACCTTCGGCCAGCTCCACCTGGCGCCGCTGTGGCCGGCGTTCATGGCGCGACACCCGAAGGTGGCGCTCGACGTGACGTTGGCCGACCGCTTCGTCGATCTGGTCGATGAAGGCTACGACCTGGCGGTGCGGATCGCCCGGCTGCCGAGCTCTTCGCTGATCAGCCGCAGGCTCGCCTCGACGCGGGTGCTGCTGTGTGCCTCACCGGCCTACCTGCGCGAGCGCGGCACGCCGGCGCACCCGGCGCAACTGGCGGCGCACGACGTCGTGTCGTACAGCCTGCAGTCCATGGGCGAGAGCTGGGAGTTCGAAGGCCCCGACGGACCGGTCGTCGCCCGCGTCAACGCGCGGCTTCGCACCAACAGCGGCGAGACCTGTTGCGCCGCGGCCGTGCGGCACCAGGGCTTCGTGCTGCAACCTTCGTTCCTGGTCGCGCCGTGGTTGCAGTCCGGTGAACTGGTCGAAGTCCTGCCTCAGTTCCGCTCGCTCGAGCTCGGGATCTACGCGGTCTATCCGTCGCGCCGGCACGTCACGGCCAAAGTTCGGCTGATGATCGACTTCCTGGTGGCGGCGTTCCGAACGCAGGCTTGGTCCCAGTAGTTGGCAGCCCGACAACATCCATCCCCACGGATCAGTTGCGCCGCCAGAGCGGAACGGTCATTCGACCGTCACGCTCTTCGCCAGGTTCCTGGGATTGTGGCTCCCGCCCGGTGCTTCGCGCCGCAAGAGCGCGACGGTCATTCGACCGTCACACTCTTGGCCAGGTTGCGAGGCTTGTCCACATCCGTGCCGCGGGCGCAGGCTGTGTGATACGCCAGCAACTGCAGCGGCACGACGTGCAGGATGGGCGACAGCGCGCCGTAGTGCTCGGGCATGCGGATGACCCGCAAGCCTTGATCAGCGGCGATGCGCGAGTCGCCGTCGGCGAAGACGAAGAGCTCACCGCCGCGGGCCCGAACTTCCTGCAGATTGCTCTTGAGCTTCTCCAGCAGCGCGTCGTTCGGTGCGATCGTCACCACCGGCATGGCCGAGGTCACGAGGGCGAGCGGGCCGTGTTTGAGTTCGCCCGCCGGGTAGGCCTCGGCGTGGATATAGCTGATTTCCTTGAGTTTGAGCGCACCTTCCAGGGCGATCGGGTAATGCAGGCCGCGGCCGAGGAAGAGAGCGTTTTCTTTGCGCGCGAACTCTTCAGACCAGGCGATCACTTGCGGCTCCAGCGCCAGCACGGCTTGCAGGGCCACCGGCAAGTGGCGCAGGTCCTTCAGGTGTTTGGCTTCATCGGTATCGCTGAGGTGGCCTCGCACTTCGGCCAGCGCCAGCGTCAGCAGGAACAGGCCGACCAACTGCGTCGTGAAAGCCTTTGTCGAAGCAACTCCGATCTCGGCCCCGGCGCGCGTGATGTAGGCGAGTTTGCATTCGCGCACCATCGCGCTGGTCGCGACATTGCACACCGTCAGCGTGTGTTTCATGCCGAGTGAGCGCGCGTGTTTCAGCGCGGCCAGGGTGTCCGCCGTCTCGCCGCTTTGCGTGATCGTCACGACCAGGGTGCGTGGATTGGGCACGCTGTCGCGGTAGCGGTATTCGCTGGCGATTTCAACGCTCGTGGGAATCTTCGCGATGCTCTCGAGCCAGTACTTCGCCGTCGAGCCGCTGTAGTAGCTGGTGCCGCAGGCCAGGATCAGCACCGAGTCGACCTCCTTGAAAATCTTGAACGCACCGTCGCCGAACAGCTCGGGCGTGATCGACTCCACCGCGTCGAGCGTGTCGGCAATCGCCTTGGGCTGCTCGAAGATCTCCTTTTGCATGTAGTGGCGGTACGGGCCCAGTTCGGCGACTCCGCTGTGCGCGTGCACGGTGCGCACTTCGCGCTGTGCCGCTTTGAAGACGCCCTCGGGCGTGGCGTGGGTGATCCAGTACTTGCCCATTTGCAAGTCGACGACGTCGCCTTCTTCGAGGTAGACGATCTGGTCGGTCACGCCGGCCAGCGCCATCGCGTCAGAGGCGATAAAGGTCTCGGCCTTGCCCTTGTGCGAGCCCACACCCAGGATCAGGGGCGAGCCTTCGCGCGCGCCGATCACGCGGTGCGGCTCGTCGCGGCAGAACACGGCGATCGCATAGGCGCCGCGCAGCAACGGCGTGACGCGCTGCACTGCCTCCAACAGATCACCGCTGTAATGGTGGTCGATCAGATGGGCGATGACTTCGGTATCGGTCTGGCTGCTGAACCGATAGCCCTTGGCCTTCAGTGCATCGCGCAGTTCGTCGTGGTTTTCGATGATGCCGTTATGCACCAGGCCGATCTTCCCGGCATTGGCCTTGTTGCCGCTGCGCTCCCATTCGGCGGCGCTCACGCGCGGCCCGTGCGAGAAATGCGGATGCGCGTTGTGCACCGCCGGAGCGCCGTGCGTGGCCCAGCGTGTGTGGGCGATGCCGGTGCCGCTTTGCACCTTGTCGGTGGCGACGTTCGCGTCAAGCTCCGCGACACGCGCCGTGCTGCGCGCGCGGCGCAACTGCCCGTCCTGATGCACGGCGACACCGCAGGAGTCGTAGCCGCGGTACTCCAGGCGGCGCAGGCCCTCGATCAGGATGGGAACGATGTTTCTCGTGCTGACGGCGCCGACGATTCCACACATTTGCGTATTCCTCGAGTGAACGGGACAGTGCGGCCGATAGTAGTTGTGCCATGATGGAGATTGATTGCAAAAAATGGCTGTTCGCGCAATATTCACCCTGTCATATTGATTAGCGGTTCATTAATTCACGAAGCCTCTGGTCTTGATGGAATCAACCGAAGAAACTGCCCTCGACGCCACCGACCTGCGCATCCTGGACCAATTGCAGCGCGACGCCTCGTTGACCAACCAGGCGCTGGCAGCCGCGGCGCACACGTCGGCCGCGACCTGCCTGCGCCGCGTCAAGCGACTCGAAGACGCGGGTGTGATCGAGCGACGCGTCGCACTGCTGTCGCCGGCCAAGCTGGGTGCGGGCCTGAGCGCGATCATCGAAGCCACGCTCGATCGGCAGGGCGCCGAGCACCTCGCGGCGTTCGAGGCGCGCGCGATTGCGGAAACGCCGGTGCAACAGTGCTACCGGGTCGCGTCGGGGCCTGATTTCATTTTGATCGTGCAACTGCCCGACATGGCGGCGTATCACGCCCTGGTGCAGCGCCTTTTCACACAAGACGCCAACGTGCGCAATGTGAAGACCTTCTTCAGCGTGCACCGCGCCAAGTTCGAGCCGGCGATCGCCTTGCCCAGCCCTGGCACCGCTTAGGGCAACGCTGTAGCCGGGCGGCCCTGACGCCGCAGCGCGCGCAAGCTAGCCCCTGCTCGCCTCGAAGCGCGCTTTGTTCGCGGCATTCGGCGGGTACAGCCCCGGCAGCGTCGCACCGCGCTCGACCTCGCCCATGATCCAGGCTTCGAGACGCTCCTGCTCGGGCGCAAGCACGAGGATCTCGTCGAGCAGGGCCGCGGGAATGAGCACTGCGCCGTCGTCGTCGGCGACGATCGTATCGCCGGGAAATACGGCGACGCCGCCGCAAGCGATGGGCTGTTGCCAGGCGACGAAGGTCAGGCCGGCGACGGACGGCGGTGCCGCGGCGCCCTTGCACCATACCGGCAATCCGGTGCCCAGCACGCCGGCGAGGTCGCGCACGACGCCGTCGGTGACGAGAGCCGCGACACCTCGCTTGGCGATGCGCGCGCACAGGATGTCGCCGAAGATTCCCGCGTCGCTCACGCCCAGGGCATCGACGACGGCGATGCAGCCGGCAGGCATGGCTTCGATGGCGGCGCGTGTGGAAATCGGTGAAGCCCAACTCTCGGGCGTAGCCAGGTCTTCGCGCGCCGGAACGAAGCGCAGCGTGAACGCGCGACCCACGGTGCGCGGCATGCCGGGACGCAGCGGCGACGTGCCGCGCAACCATACATTGCGCAGGCCTTTCTTGAGCAGAATCGTCGTCAGCGTCGCGGTCGTGA
The DNA here is from genome assembly GCA_049297615.1 of Burkholderiaceae bacterium. Classification (GTDB taxonomy): domain Bacteria; phylum Pseudomonadota; class Gammaproteobacteria; order Burkholderiales; family Burkholderiaceae_C; genus JAEMQF01. The sequence continues at coordinate 6,850 of JBAQUQ010000122.1, read as the reverse complement.
CCTGGGAAAGGATCTCGATCGCCGCCGGGGCGAGGGACAAGTCGACGTCTGGGTTCATGCTGGGGCTCGGTTCAGTGTGGCCGTGCGCTTGAAGTGCGCGCGAGAAGTGTGCGAGGGGTGTACGAGGGACGTGCGGGGGACGTGCGGGGGACCTGCGTCAGCCGAGCTGGGCTAGGCGCCGCGTCTGGCGCGCCACCAGGCGGTCGATGTCGGCCACGTCGGCGGGGCTCAAGCTCGGCCCCGGCTTGCGAATCATCGCGCAGGCGATGGCGCCGCGCTGTTTGAGCAAGTGCTTGCGCACCGCCAGGCCGATGCCTGCTTGCTGCTCGTAGCGCGCCAGCGGCAAGTAGGCGTCGAACACGTCGTGCGCCGCCTCGACGCGGCCCTGGCCATGCGCGCGGCACACCTCGACCATCATCTCCGGATAGGCGAATCCCGTCATCGCGCCGTCGGCACCGCGCGACAACTCCTCCGGCAGGAACAGGCCGCCGCCGTTGCCGGTGAGGATGGCCACGCGCCGCGCCTCGCCACGTGCCTGCGCGCCGCGCAAGGCCGAGAGTTTGGCCAGGCCTGGGCACTCCTCGTGTTTGAGCATCACGCAGTTCGGCGAATTCTTCAGGATGCGCAGGATCACGCCGGGTGCCATCTGCACGCCAGTGGCCACGGGATGGTCCTGCAGCACCCACGGCACGCCGGGCCCCAGGGTGGCGCCGACCATCTCGAAATACGCAACGATCTGGTCGTCGGTGCGAAGCTGGGGCGTCGGCGCGACCATCACGCCCGCCGCGCCGAGTGCCATCACGCTGTCGCTGAGTTCCCTCATCGCTGCGAAGCCGCTCGCCGACGCGCCCACGACCACGGGCACGCGGTTTGCCACGCGCGCGAGCACGCGCTTGACGAAGCTCACCGACTCCGCGGCGCTGAGCTTGCCCGCCTCGCCCATGATGCCCAGCACCGTCAGGCCGGTGACGCCGCGATCCAGGCAAAAGTCGACCATCCGATCGGTGCTGGCGAGGTCAAGCGACCCGTCGTCGGCGAACGGTGTGACAGTGATGAGGTAAACGCCCCGGGCGTTCGTATCCAATAGGCTCACAGCCGGCTCCCGGGCGGGCCGTGCCGAGCATGAGGCTCGGCCGCTAGCGCCCGCATGGGCACGACTGTAGAGCATCGGCGGCTCCGGCCGCGGCCCGGGCGGGGCTGGACGGGCCGAGGTGACAGCCGCGGCGCGTGCCGCGGCCTTGCACGCAAGGCGTGGCCGAAGCTCAGTGGCGCGTGTAGGTGATCTTCTTCGTGCCGCCGTCGCAGCTTCCCACCACCTTGGCGTCACCGACTTTGTCGTTGTCGACGATCTCGAGGGTGTAGTTGGGGACCTTGTTGGCGTCGATCTTCGCAGCGATTTCGCTCTTCAGCTCTTCGCAGGGCTTGACCTGCGCCAGCGACACACCGCAAGCGGCCGACAACACGCACATCAGGACAAGTTTTTTCATGGGGACTCCGAAGCTGAACAAAGCGCCGGGCTCGCGATAGAGCCCGTTTTGCGCGGGGCGCCATTTTGCCCTTCTGCGCGCTACAGATTGCGCAGATTGGCGACAAATCGTGCCGCGGTGCAACTTTGTTCGAGCCTCTCGGCACGCCGCGTTACCTCGATCCAAACTGTCGCGCGCGTCTTACGGCCAGGGTGGGGGGTCTCAAATCAAATACAGCGCCCGCCATCCACCTCCAGCGCCACGCCGGTGATCATGCTGGCCTCGTCGCAGCACAGATAACAAGCGGCATTGCCCACGTCCTCGGGCGTGGAAAAGCGCCCGAGCGGGATGGTGGCGAGAAACTTGGCGCGCATCTGCGGCGTGTCTTCGCCCATGAAGGTCTTGAGCAGGGGCGTCTCGCCGGCCACCGGATTGAGCGCGACAACGCGGATGCCGAAGGGCGCGAGTTCGACCGCGCTGGAGCGCGTCGCGGTGATGACCCAGCCCTTGCTCGCGTTGTACCAGGTCAGACGCGGCCGCGGGCTGACGCCCGCCGTGCTCGCCATGTTCAGGATCACGCCCGATCCTTGCGCCTTGAAGCGCGGCACGACTTCGCGCATCGCGAGGTAGATCGCTTTCATGTTGACGGCGACGATGCGGTCGAACTGATCCTCGGCCAGCTCTTCCATCGGCTGCGGCGCATGGCCGATGCCGGCGTTGTTGACGAGGATGTGCACGCCGCCGAAGTGCTGCTGGGCGGCGTCCAGCATCGTCGCCACGTCCTTCGCGTCGGCCACGTCAACGCACACGCTGCGCGCGTTTTCGCCGAGCGTTCGCGCCACTCTTTCACCGGCTGGCGCGTCACGGTCGGCGATCAGGACGCGTGCGCCCTCACGCACGAATTTCGTCGCAATGCCCGCGCCGAAGCCCGAGCCCCCGCCGGTGACCACAGCCACCTTGCCGGCCAGTCGCATGATGCCTGCCTCCCTTAGCCGTGATGGATCGCCACCGTCTTGAGCACCGAAAAGCCATACAGCGCCTCGAAGCCCTTTTCGCGGCCGTGGCCCGAATGTTTGACGCCGCCGAACGGCAGCTCGACGCCGCCGCCCGCGCCATAGTTATTGATGAAGACCTGGCCGCACTTGAGCGCGCGCGCCATGCGCATCTGGCGCGCGCCATCGCGCGTCCAGACACCGGCCACCAGGCCATAGGCGGTGCCGTTGGCGATCTGCAGCGCCTGCGCTTCACCGTCGAAGGCGATCAGTACCTGCACCGGGCCGAACACTTCTTCCTGGGCCAATGCGTGCGTGGCCGATACCTCGTCGATCAGGGTCGGCAGCGCGTAGTGCCCGCCGCGCGGCGCATCCAGCGCCAGCGAGCCCTGCGCGACGATTCGCGGGCCGGCGCCGCGGGCGAGCGCGAGATAACGTTCGACGACGCCCTTCTGAATCTCTGAGATCAGCGGCCCCAGGTCGAGATCGGCCAGCGCCGGCCCGACGCGCAGCCCCCGGTAACGCTGCGCCATGCGTTCACGCACCTCGTCGAACACGGGGCGTTCGACGAGGATTCGCGAAGCTGCCGAGCAAGTCTGGCCGGCGTTCTGGATTCCGGCGTTCACGAGGTAGGGCAAGGCGGCGTCAAGGTCGGCGTCGGCGAACACGATCTGCGGGCTTTTCCCCCCGAGTTCGAGCGTGACGGGAACGACGTTCTTCGCCGCCGCGGCCTGGATCAAGCGACCGGTCGCGACCGAGCCGGTGAACGAGATGTGTGCGACGCCCGGGTGCGACGCCAGGGCGGCGCCGGCTTCCTCGCCCAGGCCGGTCACGACATTGACGGCGCCAACCGGCAACCCGACTTGCTGGGCGATGCGCGCAAACGCGAGCGCCGTGAGACACGCTTCTTCGGCCGGTTTGAGCACACAGGCATTGCCCATCGCCAGCGCCGCGCCGACGCTTCGGCCGATGATCTGCATCGGGTAGTTCCAGGGCACGATATGGCCGGTGACGCCATGCGGCTCACGCAAGGTGAGCGCCGTGTAGCCTTGCGCAAACGGCAGCGTCTGGCCATGCACCTTGTCGGCCGCGCCGCCGTAGAACTCGAGGTAACGCGCCAGCGCCATGACGTCGGCCCGGGCTTGCTGCAAGGGCTTGCCGACGTCCAGCGCCTCGAGCCGCGCCAGCATGTCGATCTGCTCGAGCACCCTGCGCCCCATGGCGCTGAGCAGCCGGCCGCGCTGGGCATGGCTGGTGCGGCCCCATTCGCCGTTCAGCGCCGCTTGCGCCGCAGTGACGGCAGCGTCGACGTCGGCCGCGCTGCCGCGCGCGATTTCACCCAGCCTCTGGCCGTCCGAGGGATTCTCCAGCGGCAAGGTGGCACCGCGTTCTGCGCCGCGCCACTGGCCGGCGATGAAGAGTTCGCTGGGGTCGAAGGGCAGTTCGGTGTTCATCGAAGTCTTGCTTGTAAACCCAGGTTGCGCTCGGCGCCCGGCGCCGACTGCGGCGTGCAGGACGCACCGTGTTTTGAGCCATCATAGGCGAAGCGATCGGCACAGCGCTGCCGCCTTCCGTGACCGTCCTGAAGCTTGCGAGTTCACCATCGGCTACTTTCTGATCAAACGATTCGCCAGCCTCGTCGCGACCTTGGCAGCGGCGTCGGCGCTGATTTTTCTGGTACTCGACATCCTGCCCGGCAACGCCGCCGAAGTCATGCTCGGCGAATCGGCAACGCCTGAAGCGCTGCGCGCCCTGTCGGCCCAGCTCGGCCTGGACCGGCCGGCGGCGCAGCGCTATGCGAGCTGGTTGCAAGGCCTGCTCAGCGGCGAGCTGGGGCGCAGCATCGCCTACCATGCACCGATCGCCGAGTTGATCGTCGAGCGCCTCGCCGTCACTGTGCCGCTGGCCGTGCTGGCGATGGCGCTGGCCAGCCTGCTCGCCCTTGCCGCAGGCATCTTCGCGGCGTCGCGCCACAACGCAAGAGGCGACGTGATGGTGATGCTGGCCAGCCAGCTCGGCATCGCCATTCCCAATTTCTGGTTCGCGATCCTGCTGATCATGGTGTTCTCCGTGCAACTCGGCTGGTTCTCGGCCGGGGGTTTTGCCGGCTGGACCGAGGACTCCGGCGGGGGCCTGTGGCAAGGCCTGCACTCGCTCGTATTGCCCGCGATCGCGCTGGCCCTGGTGCAGGCCGCGATCCTGGCGCGCATCACGCGCTCGGCCGTGCTCGACGTCTTGCGCGAAGATTGGGTGCGCACCGCGCGCGCCAAGGGCCTGTCGCAACGCCAGGTGCTGTGGCGCCATGTGCTGCGCAACGCGGCCGTCCCCGTGCTCACCGTGATGGGCCTGCAGTTTGCGAATTTGCTGACCGGGACGATCGTCATCGAAAACGTCTTCGCCCTGCCAGGCCTGGGGCGGCTCGTGTTCCAGGCGATCGCGAATCGCGACCTCGGCGTCGTGCAGAACATCGTGATGCTGCTCGCGGCGCTGGTCATCGTCATCAACTTCGCCGTCGACGTGCTGGTCGCGATCGTCGATCCGCGTTTGAAACGGGTGAACGCATGACAAACCAGGCGCCGGGTTCGCTGCAACGCATGCGCAGGCACCGCAGTTTCATGCTCGGCGGCAGCCTGGTCGCGCTGTTGGTCGCGAGCGCTGCGCTGTCCTTGCTCTGGACGCCTTACCCGGCGAGCGATCTCGACATTCCGAACAAACTGGCCGCGCCGGGGGCGGCGCATTGGCTGGGCACGGACAGCCTGGGGCGCGACATCGTCTCCCTGCTGCTCGTCGGCGCGCGCGCGTCGATCGCGGTGGGCGTGATCGCCGTGGGCATCGGCTTCACCTTCGGCGTCGGCCTGGGCCTGCTCGCGGCGGCGCGCCGCGGCTGGGTCGAAGAAGCCGTGATGCGCCTGGCGGACTTCAGCTTTGCCTTCCCGGCCTTGCTCACCGCCATCATGCTCACGGCGATCTATGGGCCGGGGCTGCTCACGGCGATCGTCGCCATCGGCATCTTCAACATTCCGGTGTTCGCGCGCATCACGCGCGCTGCGGCGAACAGCATCTGGGCGCGCGAGTTCGTGCTCGCCGCGCGCGCCTGCGGCAAGGGGCCGATGCGCATCACCTTCGAACATGTGCTGCCCAATATCGCCTCTTTGCTGATCGTGCAGGCGACGATCCAGTTTGCGGTGGCCATCCTCGCCGAGGCGGCGCTGAGCTACCTCGGTCTGGGCACCCAGCCGCCCACGCCGAGTTGGGGCCGCATGCTCAACGAAGCGCAGACCCTGTTGTTCCAGGCGCCGCAATTGGCGCTCTGGCCGGGCCTGGCGATCGCGCTCAGCGTGCTGGGCCTGAACCTGATGGGCGACGGCTTGCGCGATCTGCTCGACCCGCGCCTGGCGCGGCAACGCTGAAGAGCATGAGGGCTTTTCTGCTGCGCCTGCCGATCTCGGACTTGCGGTGCTCGCCGTACCAAAGTACGGCTGCGCTCCTCAGCCCGACCTCGGCACGCTCGCGACGAAAATCCCTCATGCTCTTGCGCCGCGCAAGATGATCTCGTTGCTCGAAGTGCGCGAGCTTCGCGTCGGCCTGAACACCGCGCGCGGCCCGGCCGACGCGCTGCGCGGCGTGTCTTTCAGCCTGCAGCGCGGCGAAACGCTGGGACTGATCGGCGAAAGCGGCTGCGGCAAATCGATGACGGCGCTGGCCCTGCTGGGCCTGCTGCCGCAGGGCGCGCGGCTTGGCGGCAGCATCCTTCTGGCCGGCCAGGAACTGGTCGGCCTGGACGAGGCGGGCTTGAGCCGGCTGCGCGGCAACCGCATCGCGATGGTGTTCCAGGAGCCGATGACAGCGCTCAACCCCTTGCACACGGTGGGCGCCCAGGTCGCAGAGCCGCTGCGCGTGCACCGGGCTCTGCCTCGCGCCGCCGCCCGCGCCGAGGCCCTGCGCTTGTTGGACAGGGTGCGATTGCCGCATGCCGCGCAGCGCCTGGACGCCTACCCGCATCAACTCTCGGGCGGACAGCGCCAGCGCGTCGGCCTGGCGATGGCGCTGGCCTGCGGCCCCGATCTGCTGGTGGCCGACGAACCGACGACCGCGCTCGATGTGACGATCCAGGGCGAGATCCTCGACCTCATCGCCGAACTGGTGCGCGAACGCGCCATGGCCTTGCTCCTGATCAGCCACGACCTGGGCGTGATGGCGCGCAGCGTGACGCGCCTGCTCGTGATGTACGGCGGAACCATCGTCGAAAGCGGGCCGACCGCGGCGGTCTTCGAGCGCCTCGCCCACCCCTATACGCGCGGCCTGTTCGGTGCGCGCCCGCGGCTCGGTGCGGCACGCGGCACGCGCCTGGCGACGATCCCCGGGCGCGTTCCCGAACTCGCCGACCTGGGC
>JBAQUQ010000121.1:0-4639 GCA_049297615.1 Burkholderiaceae bacterium | reverse complement strand
GCGCGACACTAGCGACCGGCCGCCGGCGCCACCGCCGCACCTTCGATGGCGTGGCGCGCCAGCGCCTTGGCGACGAAGCCTGTGGCCTTCATGTCTTCGACAAACTCGCCCAGGTAGCGCGCGCCGGCGTCGCGGCCTCTGGGCGTGGCCATCGCCTGGTTGATCGCCATGAACCGGCCCGGCAACAGGCGCAGCCCTGGCAGCCGCCTGGCATCGGCCTCGAGCTGCTGCTTGACGCCCGCAGCGACTTCGAGTTTTTGCGCGAGGAACATGTCGGTGACGGCCGGCGACGTCGGCGCGTGCACGATGCGCGCTTGCTTCAACGAACGCGCGAGGAACAAGTCGTAGGCACTGCCCTTGCCCACCGCGATGCGCACGCCAGCACGATCGACGTCTTCGTTGCGCTGCATGGGCGAATCGGCTGCAACCAGGTAGGCGCCTTCGATGATGACGTAGGCCGCGGTCTGGTGCATGTCCTGCCCGCGCGCCGGATCGATGGCGACAAAGGCGACGTCCCACACGCCGGTTCGCGCCGCCTCGACCACTTTGCCGGCGGCGTCGAACGTCACCAGTTCGAGCCCCACGCCCAGGCGCGCTGCGAGTTCACGCGACAGGTCGACCGACACGCCGCGCGGCTGGCCACCGGCTGGGTCCCTGGTGGCGAGCAGAGGGTTGCCGAAATTGATCGCGGCTCTCAATTTTCCGCTCGGTGCCAGGTCGGCCACCGCGGCGGGCGGCGGCTTGGGTGCGTTCGCGCACGCGCTCAGCAAACCGACACTGCAGCAAATAGCAAGAATGAATCGCGACATTGAACAACTCCTTTGACCACAGACCTCTGGCGGGGACAGCGAGCTACGCCGCCCGTCCCCTACACCCGATATGTGCCCGACGATTACGCGGCGGCGTCGCCGCTTTGCAGATCGATCCGTTTCACGGCGCAAGCTTAGCCGGGAATCGGGGCCCATCCAGAGGCGCAAAATACGTCACCCATGCGGATCAGCAGCCGCTGATCAGCGACTGCCGGAGGTGCTGGCAATGTTCTGGCGAGATTTTCTCGGACGCGGTTTGACCGCATTGTTGTTCGCCGGCGCGGCCAGCGCCCAGGTCGCGTCGCCGCACGCGCTCGACATTCCGCCCTGGTTCACCGAGAGTTTTCTCGACTTCAAGGAAGAAGCGGCCGCAGCGGCCGGTTCGGGCAAGCGGCTCATGCTGTACTTCGGGCAGGACGGCTGCCCCTACTGCCGCGAACTGCTGCAGACCAACTTCAGCCAGAAGCCCATCGTCGACAAAACGCGTGCGAACTTCGTCGCCGTCGCGCTCAACATCTGGGGCGACCGCGAGGTCACCTGGACCGACGGCCAGCGCATGAGCGAGAAGGCCTTGGCCAAGTTCCTGAAGGTGCAGTTCACGCCGACCCTGCTGTTTCTGGACACCGATGCGCGCGTCGCCGCGCGCCTGAACGGCTATTACCCGCCGCACAAGTTCAGCGCAGCGCTGGACTATGTGAGCCTGCGGCCCGCGCCGCAGCAGACACTCGCCGAATACTTGGCCCAACATGTGAAGGAGGCGGCGAGTCCGACCCTCAACGCGCAGCCCTTCCTGATGCAAGCACCGTTCGACCTGCGGCGCGCGAAGGGCAGCAAGGCGCTGGCCGTGATCTTCGAGACGCGCCACTGCAAGGCCTGCGACGAGATGCACGTCGAGGGCTTTCAGCGCGCCGAGGTCAAGGCGCAGCTCGCCGGTTTCGACGTTGCACGCTTCGCCCTGTCCGACGCCAGCGAACTGATCTTGCCCTCGGGTGCCAAGCTCAGTGCCCAGGCCTGGGCGCGCGAGCTCGGCATCGCCTACACGCCCAGCATCGTGTTCTTCGATTCCGGCAACCGCGAAGTGTTTCGGATCGAGGGCTACCTGCGCCCGTTCCACCTGGCGAGTGCGTTCGAATACGTGGCCCTCGGCGCCTACCGCAGCGAGCCGCAGTTCCAGCGCTTCCTGCAAGCCAAAACCGAGCGCGCCCGCGCCAAGGGCGGGCGCGTCGAGTTGTGGAAATGAAGCTTTGACGAGTGCTCCCGGCACCGCCTCAGAACGCCTGCCGCCAAGCCAAGGTCACGGCCAGGTTGCGCGCTGCGCTGCGCGGTTCGAAGATCGTGCCGATCGCCGCACCACCGCGCGTCAGCGTCTCGGTGGCGCTGCGGCCGAGAGCCCAGAACTCCAAACCGGGTTCGATCTCGAGCGCTGACAAGCGATCGAAGCGCAACTCGAGCGGCGCTGCGATGCGAGCGCCGAAGCGGCTGCCGAGCCGCAGCTGCTTGTCGTCGAACAGTCCGGCGCTGCGCACCTCGACGCTCGGTCGCAGGTTGTGCGTGACGCGCGCCTCGACGGCGACGCGCAGCGCCGCCTGATCGTGGACCGTCGCCTGGGCACCGAGCATGGCACTGCCCCAGCGGTAGGTCTGGTCGAGTCCGGAGACGCCGCTCACCGCTTCGATGCTGCGGCGCCACTGGACGAAGCCCAGCCCGGCGCGAACGCCGAAGCGCCGCTGTTCACCGATCCAGCGCGTCGCGATCGACTCGATAGCGCTGAAGCGATGCCGGGTCGTGCTGCTCACCGGCCGGCCGCCGGCGGTTTGGCCGTCGTAACTGGCGTCGCCAGCGTGGTGGGTGAGGCGGACCTGGGCATTCCAGTGGCCCAGATCGCTCGACGCTGCGAATACCACGCCGGGCAGGAAGCCGGTCTCGCGATCGAGCAACTGGCCGGCGTCGCCGTATTCGCTGTAGCTAAGACGCAGCAAGGAGGCACCGGCGTGCAGCGCGACCCCATCTAACGCGGCATTGGAGTGTGCCGGAAGCGACAGCGCGAGGACGACCAGGGCGGCTCTCATCACTGAGCACAGCCCGGGCGCCCGCCCCGGCATGCGTCGGTGCAGCTCAGGACGCGATCAGTTCGGCCCAGGTGCGATTAAAGGACGTTTCATAGGCGCCGTCACCGTTGGCGTCCACTTCCAGCGTGACCGTGCTGCCCACTGCTGTGAAGCGGACACCGGCATTGTTCGCACCGGTGACGAGCAAACGGCCGCTGGACGGAAAGTCCGTGCCGACACCCGCGAACGGCGTCGGCGTCTGATAGGTCAGCGTGCCGCCGAGCCGGCTGCTGGCCAGGGTGCCGCTGGAGGTGTAGCTGTACGCTGGAGGGCTGCGCCTGAGCTCGAGGGTGGCCGTGAACCCGGTCAGCGTCCGCGTGTTGGACCCTTCGGTTGCGGTCAGGCTCGTGCCATTGATGGTGTGGGTGATGTTGTTGCCGTCGGTTGTCGTCAGAGCGAGATTGAAGCCGCCGTTGACGCTGCCCAGCAGTGTGCCGCCGCTGGTCACGGCCAGGTTGCCGAAAGTCGCCGTGACACCCGCGTTCCACGCCGTGTCGATCCCCGGCCTTCCAGTAACCGTCACGTTATCGAGCGAGAAGCTGCCGTTCACCCGGTCCGTGCCTTCGACGCAGTTGGTGAAGATCACCGAGACGGTGTCGCCGGTCGAGAGACGGTTATTGTTGTCCTTGTCGTCGAAGGTGCGGGCGCTCGTGCCGCCGCCCGGGCACTGTCGCGTGATCGTGGTCACCGCGCCGGTCACGACCTGGAGCGGTGCCGCCTCGAGCGAGGCCAGCCAGCGCAGCTTGTCGCTCGTGAAGCGCACCAGGCTGAAGCTGGCGCCACTCGGCGCGACCACGGCGCCGACGGCCGAGCCGCTCAGGTCGCCGCCCGAAGCGAGGGTGTCGCCGCCCTTGTAGGCCTCGGAGCTGACGCTGGCGGCATTGGCCGCGTTGACCGTCGCGGGGCTGGTCGGCACCGCCGGCGCGGGGGCACCACCGCCGCCGCCGCAAGCGCTGAGCGCTGCGATGCAACCGACAAGCCCGGCGCTGATGAGATTTCTGTGCATGGTAGCTACGTTCCGTTGGGTTGAAACCGACTGCGCTCTTGCTGCAGCGTCGCTGTGCGGCAAGTGTATGCGTGCTCCGACCCGCGCGCCGCGGCTCGAGCCGGCTCTCGAGGGGGTCTGAATTCCGGGTCTCGCCATAATCGGGCCGGCGCATGCCCGCCACACGTGACACTGAATGACGACAAACCCCAAGCCCATGAACGGTGCCGAAAGCCTGGTGCGCACCCTGGTCGCCAGCGGCGTCGAGGTGTGTTTCGCCAACCCGGGCACGTCGGAGATGCACTTCGTCGCCGCACTCGACAAGGTGCCGGGAATGCGCTGCGTGCTCGGTCTGTTCGAGGGCGTGGTCAGCGGCGCTGCCGACGGCTACTACCGCATGGCGGACAAGCCGGCGGCGACCCTGCTGCATCTCGGCCCGGGCCTGGCCAATGCGTCAGCGAACCTGCACAACGCCAAGAAGGCCGGCTCGGGAATCGTCAACATCGTCGGCGAGCACGCGAGGTATCACCTCGAGCACGAGGCCCCGCTCACGGCCGACGTCGAAGGGATCGCGCGACCGATGTCGCATTGGGTGCGAACCTCGCGCAGCTCGACGGCGCTGGCGCACGATGCAGCAGAAGCGGTGGCGCAGGCGCTGTCGCCGCCCGGGCGCATCGCCACCCTCATCCTGCCCGCCGACACCGCCTGGGGCCCGGCCGAGGGCGACGCGCTTGCGC
>JBAQUQ010000120.1:0-7672 GCA_049297615.1 Burkholderiaceae bacterium | reverse complement strand
TTCGATATCGCGCACCAAGCCCGGAACGTCGAACAGTCGCGACTGACGGCCGTGCTCGGCAAGATAGCGCTTGTACGAAGCCACGCGCGCGGGATTCGTTGCCAGTCGCACGGCCAGGCGTTCGTAGTCGGCCACTGAGTCGGTCACGAGATCGGGCAGTCCCACGGCATTGAGCAGGCTGCCGGCCATGCGCGAGATATAGGTGCGTCCGGCCAGGGTGAGGATGGGCAGGCCCATCCACAGCGCGTCGCTCGCCGTCGTGCCGGCGTTGTACGGGAAGGTGTCGAGCATCAAGTCGGCGAGCTGGAAGCGCGCCAGGTAGTCGGGCGGCGCGACGCGCGGCGCGAGGATCAGGCGCTCGCGGGCGATGCCGTGTGCATCGGCCTGGCGCTGCATATTGGCGTGCGCCCACTCGTTGTCGGCGAGCAGCCACAGCACGCTGCCCGGTACGCCTTGCAGGATGCGCATCCAGGCGCTGAACATTTCGGGGGTGAACTTGAACGTGTTGTTGAACGAACAGAATACGAAAGCGTCTTGCGGCAAACCGCAAGCGGCGCGCGTCGGCGTCGCAGCCACCTGGCGCTGGCGGTCGCTGACCTGATAACAATGCGGCACGTAGATCGGCCGCTCGGTCATGTAGGGCAGCAAGTCGGGCGGCATCACGAAACGATCGGCAAGGATCCAGTCGATGCCCGGCAATGCGCAGGTTCCCGGCAGGCCGAGGTAGCTGACCTGCACCGGCGCGGGCCGCATGCCGACGATGGCCGGACGCGCACCTTGGGTCAGGCCTTGCAGATCGACGACCACGTCGATGCCTTGCTGGGCAATGAGGCGAGCCGCTGCGGCGTCGTCCAGGGCGGCCAGCGGATGGTAGTGGTCGAAAGCGGCGCGCAGGCGACTCCGCACAGGGGTGCCGTCTTCGCGACTCCACGAGAAGGCGTGCACTTCGAAGCGCTCGCGGTCGTGCAGCTCGAGCATTTCGACGCTGAGCAAACCCACCGCGTGCATGCACAGGTCACCCGAAAGGTAAGCCAGTTTGATCTTGCCCTCGCGCGCCGCGCCGCCGGCGTGCAGGGGCACGGCTGGCGGCTTGGGAACGCGTTCATGGACGAAGCGCAGCGCGGCCAGCAGTTGCAGGGCCGGATCGTCGCTCGCACCCAGCATCGCCAATGCCGAGGTGCCCACGAGCAACTGGTTCTGCGTCACATCGCCGGCGCGCTCGTAGACCGGCCATGCGCACTTCTTTTGGCGCAGATGCACGTAATGCTGAATCACATCGCTTTGTCCGGGCTGGAGCTCCAGGCTGGCGCGCATGCAGGCTTCGGCGTCGTCGTAGCGTCGCTCCAGCTCGTGCAGCCGCGCCATATTGTTCAGCGCGTGCAAGCGCAGCTCGACGGCGCAGGACGCGGCGTCGCGCACGGCTTGCCACTGCGCCAAAGCCTCGGCCGCACGGCCCAGGTGTTCGAGCTGATGCCCCAGGTTGAGCCGCGCCTGCAGGAAATCGGCGCTCAGCGCCAAGGCCCGCCGGTAGGCGCGTTCGGCATCGGCATGGCGCGACATCGAGCCCAGCACAGTGCCCCAGTTGAAGCAGGCGACGTGCTGCAAGGGGGAGACGGTGTGCGTGATCCAGGTTTCGTACAAGCTTGCGGCGGCAGCCAGCTGACCCGCTTGTGACAGGACCTCGGCGCAGCGCATCAGCTCGGTCAGGGCCATCGCGCCCGAGCGTGCCAGGGCCGTGTCGCGTTCTCCGCCGTTCGGAAGGCTCAGCGACTGGTTGGCGGCGATGGCGGAATGTTTGCTTGTCGGTTTTTTCATGGGCGCGAATCGACGAACGGGCTCGCGCCGATTGTGCGCAGCGGCGCCGCGCGAGAGTCCGCTCAATAACGGTGCTAACCGAATGCATTTCTGATCCCGCGCCACGAACTGGCGAGTGATCCGCCCTGATTTCCGCTCATCGCCCAAGGGTGCGGCGCGGTGTACTTGCGTTATCGACATGGCGCGCCGAGTTGCGCCGAACCACGGACGGGCAAGCATGAAACTGGGCGTCACCTCGATTCAACGCAACCGCGGCAAGTGGATCGTGGAATGGTTGGCATTCCACATGCTGGTCGGCTTCGAGCACTTCCATCTGTACGCACACAAGTGCAGCGACGACATGGCCGCCAAGTTGCTCAAGCTCGCGCGTCGCTATGACATCAAGGTCCACACCCTGGACGAGGTCGAGCTTCCCCAGCTCGTGGCCTACCAGCATGCCTACAACGCCTATGGCGACTCGCTCGACTGGATGGCCTTCATCGACGGCGACGAATTCCTCCACCCGACGCGTCAAGCGAATATGGCGCAGGCGCTGAGCGCATTCGACGCCTGCCCGGCGTCGGCCATCGCCGCCTACTGGAAGTGCTACGGCAGCAACGGCCACCTGCGCGACCCCGACGGCCTGGTGATCGAAGACTATCCGCGCCACAGCGGCCTGGACTTCGTTCCGAACCGGCATGTCAAGTCGATCGTGCGCGGCCGCCAAAGCCTCAGCGTTTCAGGCTCGCATGTCTTCAAGACGGAGAACGGCACGGTCGATGAATTGCAGCGCCCCGTGCACCGCGGCTGGATGCGCGACCTCGAGCCCTCCTACGAGTGTTTGCGAATCAACCACTACGTCGTGCAGAGCCACGAGTTCTTCAAGACCACCAAGCAGAACATCGGCGCCCCCGACTTCAATCCCCTGCATGTGCGGCCCGACTCCTGGTTCTTCGAACATGACCGCAACGAGTGTGACGACGGCCAGTCCTACCGCTACCTGATACCGCTCAAGTTGAAGGTTCAGGAACTGCAAGACGTGATCGCCAGCGCTTAGCCCGCTTCAGAGCGATCGAAACCCGAGAAAGGCAGTGCCATGCTGAGAGCCATCGTCACCGACTATCGCGTCGCAGCCGACCTACCGGCAGCGAATCACCCGTTCAACGGCAACTCGATGGCGGCCAAGGACATCGTCAAGCATGTGTTTGCCGACAACCGTGGCGTGCGCACCGTTCTGGACATCGGCTTCGGCGTCGGCGAATTGGCGCGCATCGTCAAGGCCGACCCGACCACCAGACACTGGCATGTCGACGGCATCGACGGCTTCGAAGAAACCTGCCGCAATGCCGAGTTGTTCAACAAAGGCTGGTACCGCAACGTCTGGCACGGTTTGGCGCAGGACATCGCGCCGGGTCAATTGGCGGCGTACGACCTCTTGTGTCTGTTCGACGTGATCGAACACCTCGACGCGATCACTGCCAAACAACTGCTGAAGACCCTGCTCGAGGCGCTGGGCCCGAACGGCAGGCTCGTGTTGAGCACGCCGCTGTGGTTCTATCCGCAGGATCACAACCGTGACGGCGACCTCGAGGAACATCTGATCGGCGTTCCCGGGCGATCCATGCTGGCGATGCAGCCCGCGATGTACCTGATCAGCTCGCAATTCCTGATCGGCAACTTCGTTTTCACGAAGGAGAGCCTGCGCCATCTCGATCAATTTCAACCGACAACGGACCGGTCTTTCGGCCTGCGCCAAGGCCTGGCGCACCTGGCCGAGCTCGGTGTGCAGGCCGACGGCGTGCTCAAGGTGGTCGCGCCCGCGGCGCCCTCGCGCACCGGCGCAAGCGCCGCGGCGAACAAGTCCACACCGGCGCACATGCTGGTGAACGACGAACTGCTCGCCCTGATCCCCCTGAGCAGCCGGCGCATCGTCGACGTCGGCTGCATGCATGGCGCCCTGGCGCAGGCGTTTCGGGAGAAGAACCCGCAGGCGAACTACCTCGGTATCGACATCGATCCCGACTATGTGCAGGCGGCCTCGGCGCATTGCACGGAAACGCTCGCGGCGAATATCGAAAAGCTCGACGACGCCGGCTTCGCGCGCCTCTTCCCCAGCGACTGCTGGATCTTCGGCGACTGCCTGGAACACCTGTACGACCCGTGGCGCGTGCTGCAGCGCGTGCGCACGAGCATCGACCCCGACGGCTGCGCCCTCGTGTGCCTGCCCAATGCCCAACACTGGAGCGTGCAGTGGCGGCTCGTCTCGGGCCAGTTCCGCTATGAAGACGCTGACCTGATGGACCGCACCCACATTCGCTGGTTCACGCGCCTCACCATGCTCGAGATGTTCCAGCAAACCGGCTGGTCGGTGCAGAGCGGGATCGGACGCAATATGGAAACGCCCAAACAGGCGCAGGCGCTCGCCGCGGTGCGCGCCTTTGCAAGAGGCATGGGGCTGAACGAACAACAGGCAGCGTTGGACGCCACGCCGCTCCAATATGTCTTCAAGTTGCGCCCGGCCTGAGTGTGAAAGCGTGGGCGAAGCCGCGGTTCATCTCTATCAGATCGCTTATTCGAGCGCCACGCTCGCCGCCGTCGAGCCCGGTTATCTCGTGCTCGACAACTTGGCCAATCCGCGCCCCGACTGGTACGAGTACTGGCCGATTCGACTTTTCCTGTTGAACGAAACACTCGATGAGGCTGCCTGGTACGGCTTCTTCTCGCCCAAGTTCGGTGCCAAGACGGGGCTGTCGCACGCCGACGTCGTGCGCACCGTGCAGGCTGCAGCGCCGAGCGCCGACGTGGTGCTGTTTTCACCCCAACCCGACATGGGTGCGTTCTTTCTCAACGTGTTCGAACAGGGGGAGACCTTCGATGCCGGATTCATCGCCGCTTTCGAAGCCTTCTTGCGCCATGCCGGCCAACCCGCCGAATTGCGCGCCATCGTCATGGACGCGCGCCAAACCGTCTTCTCCAACTACTTTGTGGCACGCCCGGCGTTCTGGCGCGCCTGGCTGGCGATCGGAGAAGCGCTGTTCGCGGTTTGCGAGGCGAGCGACATCGAGGAGCACGTCGAATTGCGACGCGCCCTGACCGCCACGACCAGCTATGCCGGTGCGATGCGAAAAGTGTTCATTCAGGAGCGCATCGCCTCCTTCCTGCTCGCCACGCAGCCGCAATGGCGCAGCGTGGCGGCGAACCCCTTTGCCTTCGCCTGGTCGGCAACGCGATTTCGCGAGCACCCGGTCGAGGCCGTCATCAGCGACGCGCTGAAGACAGCCTACCGAGACCGGCCCTATCCGCAATATCTGCACGCCTTCGGGCGCGTGCGCGCGATCTTCAGCGGCAAGCCGATGTTCTAGGAGCCTTTCGGGTTTGGGTTCGCGCGAGACCCTCAGAGCAGCGGAGCCGACGGGCCCTCGTCGTCCTTGAACGCGGGGTCGCGCCACAGCAAGGGTGCGGCCGGAGCGCTGGGCGCAGGCTGCCTGGCGAACCACACGTCGGCCATCGCATGCTGGGCGCCATCCGCCGTGGTGAAGCTCGACACCAGGCCCAGCAGGTTGCCGTTGTCCACCTCGCCGCCCAGCAGCGCCCGCAGGTCGAGCGAAACGACGCCGTGCGCGGCCAGGCCTTGCAGTTCCCCGGCATCGGTTTTGCCGTCGAGGTTGGCGTCAACCCACAGCTGCAGGTCCTTGAACCCCGCATCGAGCGAGTCGAGCACGCCGTCGTGGTTGCTGTCGAGCTGGGCCATCGCGACATAACCATTGCCGGCGCGGCTGCCGTCGGCCAGCAGTGTGGCCGAGCCGAACAACTCGCTGCCGTCGTCGATGCGGCCGTTGCCATTGCGGTCCAGCGCCAACAGCGCGTCGCTCGCCGACGCCCAGCCGACTCTGTGCGCCTGGCCGGTCGCGTTCAGGTCGAAAAGCACACCCTGGGCCGCCGCCACAGTGCGAACGCCATTGCCGTCCAGATCGAGCACGATCGGCGTGACGAGAAACAGCGCATCGAGTTGCGCGGCTGTCATCGTGCTGACGTGTTGGGATTCGAAGGCGCCGATCTGTGCCGTCGTCATCGCCGCGATGTCGCGCGTTTCGAGGCCCTGGATTTGCGCTGTCGTGAAGGCCGCGATCTCGGCCGTGCTCAGCGCAGCAGCCTGTTCTGTGGTCAATGCCGTGATCTGCTGGGGGCGCAGTGCGGCGAACTGTTCGGTGCTGAGCGCGACGATCTGCTCGGTGTGCATTGCCGCGATGGCGCCCGTGCCCAGCGCACGCAAGTCGGCACTGCCCAGGTGGGCGATCTGCTCGGTCGTGAGGCCGCCCACCTGGACACCGCTGAGCACGGCGAATTGCACGGTCGTGAGCGCATCCAGGTCGGCGCCGCCCAGGGTGGCGAGTTGTGCGCTGCCCAGCGAGGCGATCTGGCCGGTCGTAAGGGCAGCGAGCTGCTGGGTCAGGAATGCGTCGAACTGCGCGCCGCTCAGCGCTGCCAGCAGGGAGGTGCCCAGGGCGCGCAAATCGCTGCTGCCCAGCGCCGCGAGCTGGGTTTCGGTCAAGCCCGGCGCCTGAGCTGGGCTCAACACGGAGAACTGACCCGTCGTGAAGGCGTTCAGATCGTCGTTCGTCAGGCTCGCGATCTGTTCCGTGGTGAGCGCGGACACCTGGGCACTCGTCAACGCCGCGAGGTGTGCGCTGCCCAGCGCGGCGAACTGCGCCGTGTCCAGCGCCGCGATCGAAGCGCTGCCCAGGGCGCGCAGATCGGCGCTTTCGATCGCGGCGATTTGGCTCGTCGTCAACGCCGCGGCCTGCAGGCTCGTCAGGGCCGCGAACTGCGCGCTGCTGAGCGTGCGGAAATCCTCGGTACTCAGGGCCGCTACCTGGCTCGGCAGGAGGCTGGCGATTTGCGAGGTGGCCAGTGCGGTGAGTTGGCCTGAACTCATGGCGTCGAGTTGGGCCGCGGACAGCGCCTGCAAGGCCTGCGGCCCCAGGGCGCGCAAGTCCTGGGTCTGGAGCAGTGCAATCTCGGCGCTTCCCAGGGTGGCGACCTGGCTGGCGTTGAGCGCGGCGTACTGCGCGCTCGTCAACGCAACGAGCTGGGCAGTGCCGAACGCGTCGAAGCTGCTCGCGCTCAGATTCGCAATCGCTGCGGTGCTGAGCGCCGCAAGCTGCGCCGTGCCGAGCGCCGCCAGTTGTTCGGTGCCCAGCGCGTCGGTCTGTGCCGTCGTCAGGGCCATGACCTGGGCCGTGCGCAAGGCGCCGATCTGAGCACTCGTCAGCGCCGCCACGTCGCCGGGAGCAAGCCTGGCGATCACCGCCGTGCTCAGCGCGACGAGTTGGCGCGTGCTCAGCAAGCCCATCTGATCGGCGCTGAGCGCGTCGATTTGCGCGGTGCTCATGGCGCGCACGGCGGCCGTGCTCAGCGCGCGCAGGTCGGCACTTTCCAGGGCCGGCATTTGCAGCGGCGTGATCGCTGCCGCCTGCAAGATGCTGAACGCGGCGAACTGCGTCGAGCTCAGCGCATTGAGCTGCTCGGTGCTCATCGCCGCGATCTGCGCCGGCGTGAGTGCGCGCGCCTGTTCGTCGGTGAGCGGTCCGCCGCCGCCCGAGCTCTGCGTTTCGCTCTGCGCCAGCTGCGCCAGCGAGACCTTCAGGAGCATGAAGATGCGGCTCGTCGCGAACCACCTGGGGAACGATATCCTCATCGAGCCGCCTGGGTGCGCCTGGGTCCGGTCGAATCGGTTCCGCGCCGGGCTGGGCCACGGGCCACGCCGCCCGCTTGGTGCGGGAGGCGCGACCCAGGGCTCAGATCAGCGGCTGGTGCCGGTTGTCGTCGATCGGCAGCAGGTTGCGGTCGACGCCCGCCGGAGTTGCCGGTGCTGGGC
>JBAQUQ010000119.1:0-8657 GCA_049297615.1 Burkholderiaceae bacterium | reverse complement strand
CCCGTCTTTCTCAACTGAGCACCGACAGCTTCGCTAAGTTGTTGATTCTGTGTACGCGAGACCCGTAGGTCTTCACTACATGGCGAGTGCCGGGGTGCTCTGCCTTGCCTGTGCCGCGGAGATCTTCGGCGGTGGCTGACTCGGCAGGGTCAATCGCAGTTGGTCCAGCAGCATGCGGTGCTCGGGCTCGGGTTGCGTGTAGCGCGACAAGGTCAGCTCGCGCCCGTCGGTGGTGGGCAGTTTCACGTCCACCATCTGCATCGTCTTGAACTTCTCGATCACCGCGCGCGGCGTCGTGCCCCCGGCGAGCTGCCTGAGCTGCGCCTTGAGAGTGACCTGCAGGCAGTACGCCAGGAAGGCCACGAAGATGTGCGCCTCGATGCGCGGCTCGGTCCTGTGGAAGATCGGCCGGATCGCCAGATCGTGCTTGATCTCCTTGAAGGCCTGCTCGACCTCGGTGAGCTGGATGTAGAACGGCCACAGCGCCTCGGGCGCTTGCGCCGTGAGGTTGGTGCGCAGCAGGTAGCGGCCCTCGCGGCGGCGCACCTGGCGCAGCCTGGCGCGGTCCAGCGTGAACTCCAAGCTGGCGGTGGTTGTCGAGGCCTTCGGGATCGAGACCTTCACCAGGGCCCCCGCACGCCCGGCATCATGGCGCGCCGCGCCAAGCTTCATCAGCAACTGGTCGCGCGTGAGCGTCTGGCCTTGCAGCGCCTTGAGTCGTTCGATGTAGCGGCGCAGGCGCTTGCGTCGCATGCCGCGTTCCTTATCGATTCGTGCGTCGCTTTGGGCCAGCACGTACACGTCCTCGTCCGTGATCAAGCGTTTGACCTGCACACCGTCGCGCACCTTCGCCCAGGGCTGGGTGAGGAAGGACTGCTCCAGTTTCGTCAGGCGTCCCTTGGGCGTGCCCACCAGGTAGCTCGCCCCCATGGAGCGCATCTTCGCCAGTGCGTCCTCGGTGGGGATCCCGCGATCCATCACCCAGATGCGGTTGGCCCGTCCGTAGCGCTGCTCGATGCGATCCAGGAAACCGCTCAGGGTGGTGGAATCGGCCGTGTCCCCGCTCAGCACTTCGTAGCTCAGCGGGAAGCCCTCGGGTGTCACGATCAGCGCGATGACGACCTGGCGGCAATCTCCCCGCTTGTCGCGGCTGTAGCCGTACTGGCGCGGATCGTCCGGGCCACGCTCCTGGTCGGTCTCGAAGTAGGTGCTGGTCAGGTCGTACAGCAGCACGTCGAACTGAGCGCCGAAGAGTTCGCCCCAACGACGGGTGAGGAACTTGAAGAGTTCGCACCTGTGCTCGACCAGCTTGTCCAGGCAGCGGTACAGGGTGTTCTTCTCGGCCAGGGCGAAGTCCGATTCCAGCAGATCGGCCATCGCGCTGGCGTCGAACCACTGGCGGTGCAAGCGCCACTCCGAGCCCGGGTCGATGAGCCGGTAGGCCACGAGGGTCTTGAGCACCTTCAGCCACGGCGTGCCTTCGCGCGAGGGCCGCAATCGGCTGCGCCAGAAACTGTCGAGTTCGAGGGCTTGCCACAAGTGCAATGCGAGCCAGCACGCGCCCCACTGGCGCGGGCGCTCCAGGCGCAACTGGTTCAAACAAACGCCGATGGCGTCGACGTCGTCGCACGGCATCGAGCCGGCGGGGAACAGCGCCACCTGGCGGCGCTGCCCCTGATCCTGCACCTCGATGCTCTTGCGCCAGGCCTCGCGCTGGCTGGCGTTGATCTCACCGAGATAGAGGACCTGGCGCTGCACGACGCGGCCATCGCTCAGGCGGCGCGACTCGACCACGCTCCAATACTCGTGGACCTTGCCGTCCTTCTTGCGACGCTGGCAGCGCAGAAACATGCGCCGCACTGTACGAAGTCGCACGTCCGAGCGCAACGACCAAAGTCTTCACTACACGCACTCCGCTCCACTCATGCGTTATGCATCAAGCACTTGCGAGCGCAAACCAGCCGGATTCGCGGGAAAGCAACGGCGAGTTGAGAAAGACGGGTTAGCGCATTGACCTTCGCAGCGGGCCGCACGCCGCGGGCAGTGTGCAGGTGTGGAGCAGGGCAGATGGCCCGGGGCACGTTCTCCGGCCCAGGCTCGCGGGGCACCGTGTTCGGCCTGCGGGCGTTGCGCCATCAACACCGTCTGTTTGCGCGCAGGTTGCAGCCACCGCGATTGGGGCCTGCGCCTGGCCTGCGCCCGTACCCCAAGCCACCTGCCCCGGCCGCCGGGTGGCATGCCAAGGTGTGGCACGCAACCGCAGACGCCGCTGGCGGTGCTGGTGCCCCCGGGCGCACCCCGCGTTCGCGGTCGCCTCCACGCATGCTGCAACAGTGGTGATGTCGCAGCGGAGCGCTTTAGGCGGCGACGGCTGCCCGCGAGCGTGGGCCGGAGAACGGCGGGCCGACGTCCTGGCGCCGCGACGTCGGCAGGTTGACCGTGCGTCGATAGACAGCGCCAGTAGAGTCGGGCGTTTGTCGATGCCGTGCCACCCATGAGATGATGGTCATTGCCGACGGTCCTGGTCAGGAGCGGGTAGTCGCGACAGACCGCTACCAGGCCACATAGCACATGAAGCGACTCATCAATAGAGATGTTGACGCTGCTCAAGATGGCGCGCATCGAAACAATGCGCAGGATTAATTGAGAGCAACTGAACTGCCCCAGAGCCAAAGCGAAGTCCGCCGTCCGCAAGTTCTAACTGCCGCTTGATCTCCTGCTGATCACCCGGTTTTGCATCAAAGAGAGGTCATTGAGGTACATTCCATTAGTGCACCTATTTCGGGCAGTTCCATGGTGAGCTTTGTGCGGCCGCCGGTCGCGGAGGTATCACTCGGCCGCGTGTTCGCCGGCCGTTCAGATCTGCTGGTACCACATATAGGCTCCTTCTGGTCGCTAGTTCGTGACTCATATCCGAAGTGTCAACACGCACAGCTCGTGCTTGGTGAGGGCGAAGTCCCGGTCCAGGATCAATTTGGCAATTGGCTGCCGCGCGTTTGGATGATTGGCTTGGACGACACTTGGCTGGTTCAGGTTCAGCAGGATCGCCTCTATGTCAACTGGCGCGCTCAGAAGGGTGGCGGGCCATATCCTCGGTTTCCAGCGATCAAGGCCGAGTTTGATCGGGTCTGGACATTGTTTGACCGATACGTGTCTGAAATCACAGGAAGTGGCTTGCAGCCTCATCGAATAGAGCTCGCCTACACAAACATCATCCCAATCGGCGACGGCTGGACTAGTGTCGCGGATCTTGATCGTGTCGTTCGCGACTTTCGCTGGTCACCAGAGAACAGGTTCCTTGCACCTCCAGAGAACTTTGCAAGCCAGACCACTTTCCCGATGCGATCCGGAGACGGCAAATTAACCGTTCAGATCGGTACTGTTGTGCGCCGAAACGACGGCGAGGTGACCGCCATGCGAATGGAGCTTCGCGCGACTGGGTGGCCCACGGGTGGACGCACTTCAGATGAATTCGTGGAGGAAGCGCATCAGCACATAGTGCGAGGCTTCGAAGACCTCACAACAATTGAGATGCACGCAAATCATTGGATAAGGCAGTAGCCATGTACATCGAAGCACAGAACTACTCCCATTGGTCGGCTGCCCCGGTTGAAAGGGCGGTTCGTATGCCCCGGGCTAGGTCTACTCGCGCTGGCGCACACTCAGCTGTGCAAACAGTTGAAACGGTGCATTCCAAACCGCTCATTGTTGTCCCTGATGCTGGAAGCACAGTCTCTGACTTTGTCTTCCGAGTCGATAGCCTATCGCCGCTCTTGGTGTATGCGGGAGTGCCTTTCGACTTCGACGCCGCAGCAAACGATGACCAGCTGCAGCAAGTGGGCCGTGATACGTCCCTGAACGCTGAGTTGAATGCATTGGCAGATAGCTATGCGGAGGACCGCGGCCGCGCCCTCGACCCGTCGTCTGTAGCGGGTCTACGACTGTTCTTGCTTGCTCACCAATGGGCGGACGTGCCATCGACGCTGAGCGCAGACCCAGAAGGTCGGGTCGTGGCCACTTGGCAAGCTGGGCGGCGGTCAGCCTCACTCAAGTTCCTTGACGAAGACCAATTCCACTATGCGATGGTTGTTGAGACGAATGCTGGACGCGTGCGACCCTGGGGTACCGCCGGTCGGTTTCAGGTCCTTTCTGCACGGCCTGAGATACGGGCCATTCTGGGGTCGAGTACTACCGCGCCTGACACCGCTGCCTAGTTCCGCGCGGTTAGCGCGAATTTGCTACAAGAGCACCGTACCCGGAGGCGTTCCTACGCCAAGCGCTTTTGATCTTCGGCAGAATAAGGCCTCCAAAAAAAGGGAGCCGGAAGTCTCAGCGCATTGGCTGAACTTCTTTACCCCGCACTCGACGACAGAAGAGCGCATTGCTGTGCTCCGACGACTGATAGATATGAAGTTTGTTCGCGATGAATTGACTCTCAGCAAGAGCCATCGTTTTGTCGTTGTCGACGTTGGCAAGGTCCATCAGGAGGTGGGACTGTTGGCACCGGTCCGCACAACTGCTACGTGCAAGCACACCCCTCGCTTCCGAGGCGACAGTCATAGCAGTGTGTTGCCCCGTCCTGCGGTCGAGACTTGGCCTGAAGACGACGACGCCTACAACTTCGCGCTCACCAAAGTTCTCTCCGACTGTTCGGAGCCCAGGGTCTACACGTAGCGTGCGGTGCGCCGAGTGGTGAGCCTGTCGAACAGAGCTGCTGAACGCCGCCACCAACTCGTTCGTGTTGTCAAGTGGTCACAGCAGCAGGGAAGCGGCCCTTGAATGAATTCCCTATCCCCACTTCCAGCTTTGCCGCGGCGACTTCGATCCCGCGAATGTCGCTGATGGGTCCGTCCTGGACATCCAATCAGCCGAACCCGCGACATGAAACCTGTCATCCGATTTCATGATGCGAGACAGCTGACGGGCGTCGCCGACGGTCCCGGCGTGTTGCCAAGATTCGCCGCGGGCTGCGTGTCAGCGTGGAGCTGGACACCCGGGTGGCATGCGAAGTCGACGCACGCCACCCACAGCCGAATCAGGGCGGTGGTGGTGCCCCCGGGCGCAGGTCCCATTCGCGGTCGCCGCGACCTGCGCGCGAACAGGTGGTGTTGATGGCGCAATGCCCGCAGTCCAAAGATGGTGCCCCGCGAGCGTGGGCCGGAGAACGGGGGCACCGCCGCCGCCCTGGCGCCGCGACGTCGGCACGCTGGCCGAACTCAGACAGAAGTCTGCCAATCAAGACGCCTTGCGCGCCGCTCTCAGCCCTTCGCACCCCAGCGCGCGAAATACACCACGCCCATCATCGCCAGCCCGTAGGCGGCCAGGGCCAGGCCGGCCAGCGCGAAGATGGTCCAGGGCGCTGTCTGCGCTTCGGCGAGCAGCCAGCCGCCCAGGGCCACGACCAGCAGCCGCAGCGTGCCCGCCAGCACCGGCCAGACGGCCTGCCCTGCGCCCAGCGAAGAAAAATACAGGCACAGCCCCAGGCCGAACAGGCCATAGGCGGGACCGACCCAGTGGAAGTAGCTGGCGGCCGAATCCAGCACGGCGGCGTCCTGGGTGAAGATGGCGCTCCACGAGTCGGGCAGCAGCGCCACCCACAACCCGATCAGCCCCAGCCCCAGGAAGCCGACCCTCGCCGCGACCCAGGCCGCGCGCCGCGCCCGGTCGATGCGCCCAGCGCCGATCGCCATGCCCACCAGCGGCACCGAGGCTACGCCGACCGCGAAGGCGATGGGCACGAGCAGGAATTCCAGGCGCGTTCCGATGCCGTAGCCGGCCAGGGCGTCGGTGCCAAAGCGTGCCACCAGGCGTGTGAGCACCAGGATGGTCAGCACAGTCTGCAACGGTGACAGGCAGGCGACGGCGCCGACGCGCAAGATGTCGCGCAGCAACTCGCCCTGCAACGGCGTGGTGCCGATCGCCAGCGTCAGCCGCGCGCGGCCGCTGCGCAGGTACGCCCACAGGAACAAGGCGCCGCCGAGGAAGGCCACCACCTGGCCCAGAGCCACGCCGGCCATGCCGCCGCGCGGCAGGCCGAACCAGCCCAGGCCGAAAGCCCCACCCACCAGCACCTGCACAAACGCCACTGCCAGCAGCGTGGCCGAGGGCACGCGCATGTTGCCGCTGCCGCGGATGACGGAGGCGAAAGTGTTCAGCATCCAGATGCCCACCGCGCCGAGGAAGGCGACATTCGAATACGCCACCGCCTGCGCCAGTGCCTCACCCTGGCCGCCGAGCAAGGCGTAGAGCGCCGGCCCCAGGCTGAGCATCACGGCGGTGCTGAGCAGGCCGGCAGCCAGCCCGATCCACATCGCGTGCACCGCCAGCGCGTTGGCGCGCGCCGTGTCGCCGGCCCCCAGCGCGCGGCTGACGGCCGAGGACACACCCCCGCCCATCGCCCCGGCGGAGAGCATCTGCAGCAGCATCACCATCGGGAACACCAGGGCCATGCCGGCCAGCGAGGCCACACCCATGCTTCCGACGAAACCGGTCTCGGCCATCGCCGCAAAGGCCGTCGCCAACATGGCCGCCATGTTGGGCAGCGTCAGGCGAAGCAGCGTCGGCAGGATGGGGCTGGTGAGCAGCAGTTGCTGGCGTGCCGTGCTGGCCGCTGCCAGCGTGGCGGGCTGTGCGGGCAGGGGGCGAGCGCCGGCGCTCAAGTTGCGTAGCCCGGGTTCTCGCGGTCGAGCTTGCGCAGCAGCGCAGGCCAGGCCAGATGCGCGCCTTGCCCTGCACTGACGATACCCGCGATGTTGGCGTTGGCGGCGATCGGGCCGGGGCCGATCAAGTTCAGTGGCGTGCCGCCGGATTGCGCGTCGATCTGGATGCGGCAGGTGCTCTCGAACAAGTACATGTTGAGAAAGGCATCCTGAACGGTCTGGCCCACCGTCAGCAAGCCGTGGTTGCGCAACATCAGGAAGTTGGCGCTCCCCAGGTTGGCTTGCAGGCGCGGCTTTTCGTCAGGGTTGAGCGCCACGCCTTCGTAGTCGTGATAGGCAAGTGAATTCAGGATGAAGGTGGACTGCTGGCTCAAGGGCAAGACCCCCGCCGTCTGCGCGCTGACGGCAACGCCCGCACGGCTGTGGGTGTGCAGCACACAGCCCGCGTCGTCGCGCACCTCGTGGATGCAGCTGTGGATCGTGAAGCCGGCCGGGTTCACCGGGAAAGGCGATTCGCGCAGCTTGTTGCACGCCTGATCGATAGCCACCAGGCTGGAGGCGGTGATCTCGTCGAACATCAGGCCGTAGGGGTTGATCAGGAAGTTGTGATCCGGTCCCGGGATGCGTGCCGAGATGTGGGTGAAGACCAGATCGCTCCAGCCATAGGCGGCAACCAGCCGGTAGGCAGCGGCGAGGTCAATGCGCAGTTGCCATTCTTCGGCGCTGACGACGTGCCTGAGCGACGGGATTTTCATGCTGGGCCTCGATCATGCTGGGGTGGATCGGATTGTCACTGGGCGCTCGGCCTGGAAGACCAACGCACCCGGTACTGCGTAAACAGCGTCGCCACCAAGACCGCGATCAATGACGTCGCGACGATCACGTCGGCGATGTAAGTCGGCACGCCGATGGCGCGGCTCATGCTGTCGGCGCCGACGAGCACACCGGCGATGAAGACCGCCGCGGCCAGAACTCCCAGCGGATTGAGCGCCGCCAACATCGCGATCACGATGCCGCTGTAGCCGTAGCCAGGCGACATGTCGAGCGTCACATAGCCGGTGCGGCCGGCGACTTCAACCGCGCCGGCCAGTCCCGCGAGCGCGCCCGACAACAGCGCCACGATGACGGTGGTGCGCAGCGCCGGCACGCCGACGAAGGCCGCCGCTTGCGCATTCGCGCCGCTGGCGCGGATGTGAAAGCCCAGCAGCGTGTACCTGAACAATGCCGCCAGCGCCAGGGCCAGCGCCGCGGCGAGCAACAAGCCGCTGTGGACGCGCGTGCCTGGAATCAGCTTGCTCAGCTCGAGTTCGCTCGCCAGGGCCAGGCTTTGCGGCCAACCCAATGCGGCAGGGTCTTTCATGGCACCGTCGAGCAAGGCGGAGACGCCGAGCAGGGCGATGAAGTTGAGCAGCAGCGTCGTCACGACTTCGTCGACGCCCAGGCGCGCTTTGAGAAGCGCCGGAACGAGCAACAAGGCCGCGCCTGCCGCCGCCGCGGCGAGCAGCATGGCCGGGAACATCAACCACACCGGCGCGCCGAGTTCGCCGCCCACCGGCGCGCCGCCCACCGCAACGGCAGCGAGGGCCCCGGCATAGAGCTGGCCTTCGGCGCCGATGTTGTACAGGCGCGCCTTGAACGCCACCGTCGCTGCCAGGCCGGTGAGGATGAGGGGCACGGCGCGCGTCAGCGTCTCGCTCCAGGCGAACACCGAGCCGAAGCCGCCGCGCAGCATCAAGGCGTAGGTTTGGCCCACCGGCGCTCCGGCCCAGGTGACGAGCAGGGCGCTGACGAGCAAGGTGAAGGCGATCGCGGCCAGCGGCGCGAGCAGCAAGGCGGCGCCCGAGCTTTGATGGCGTGACTCGAGTCTCATCGCTGCGTCATGAGCTTCAGGTTGGGGTCGGCGCGTTGGCCGGCGCCGCGCCGGCCATCGCCAGGCCCAGGCTTTCGCGCGTCCACTGCCTGCCCTCGCGCGCCGGTGTCAGCCGGCCACGGTAGAGC
>JBAQUQ010000118.1:0-39787 GCA_049297615.1 Burkholderiaceae bacterium | reverse complement strand
CCGGTCAAGTGCAGCAAGGCATACAAGAGCATCGACGCGTGGCCGTTGGACAGAACGAAGCGGTCGCGATCGGCCCATGTCGGGTTCGCCGGGTTGTGCCGCAAGTGCCCGCCCCAGAGCGCGACGGCCATCTCGGCCATCCCCATCGGAGCGCCCGGATGGCCCGAATTGGCCTGCTGGACGGCGTCCATGGCCAGGGCACGAAGCGCATTGGCCATGGCGTCGCGCTGGCCGTTGTCGGGGCGGATCACGCGGTCGCTGGAACTCGAACTCATCGTCGTCCTCGCTTAGACATTTACTTCCTCTCCCGCTTGCGGGAGAGGGTAGGGGTGAGGGTAGGGGTGAGGGCTCAAAGCGCGTCAAGCGCGCGCTGGCGCCGCTCCATCATGCGCCAGATGAAGGGCGTGAAGATGAGCTGCATCGCCAGCTCCATCTTTCCGCCCGGGACGACGATGGTGTTGGCGCGCGACATGAACGAGTCGTGAATCATCGTCAGCAGGTACTGGAAGTCGATGCCCTTGGGATTGGCGAAGCGGATCACGACCAGGCTCTCGTCGGCCGAGGGAATATCGCGCGCGACGAAGGGGTTCGACGTATCCACCATCGGCACGCGCTGGAAGTTCACATGCGTGTGCGTGAACTGCGGGCAGATGTAGTGCACATAGTCGGGCATGCGGCGCAGGATCGTGTCGGTCACCGCTTCGCTGGAATAACCACGCTGTTTCTGGTCGCGCCAGAGCTTTTGAATCCACTCGACATTGATGACAGGCACGACGCCGATCAGCAAATCGGGATGGCGCGCGATGTTCACTTCGGGGGTGACCACGGCGCCGTGCAGGCCTTCATAGAACAGCAAGTCGGTGTCGGGGCTCAGGTCCTGCCACGGCGTGAAGGTGCCGGGCTCTTGCCGGTACGGCGCCGCTTCGTCGGAGTTGTGCAGGTACTTGCGGTGCTTGCCGGTTCCCGATTCGGCGTAGGCATGAAAGAGCTGCTCGAGTTCGGCAAAGAGGTTGTTCTCGGGACCGAAGTGGCTGAAATGCCGGTTCCCGTCCTTCTCGGCTTCGATCATTCGCAGCTTCATTTCCTGGCGGTCGTAGCGATGGAAGCTGTCGCCTTCGATGACCGCGGCCTTGACGCCGTCGCGCCGGAAGATGTTCTCGAAGGTGCGTGTCACCGAAGTGGTTCCCGCGCCTGACGATCCGGTGATGGCGATGATGGGGTGGCGTTCGCTCATGATCAGTTCCTGAAGAGGCTGCGTTCAGCGAACAGCGGCATGCCCGGATCACGCGTCGCCGGCTCGCGGTGATAACGTTCGATGCGCTCGACCTCGGCCCTCGAGCCGAACACCAGACCGATGCGCTGGTGCAGCGAGCTCGGCTTCACGCCCAGGATCGGCTGGCGCCCGGTGCTGGCGCGCCCGCCCGCCTGCTCGATCACGAAGCCGATCGGGTTCGCCGCATGCAGCAGGCGCAGGCGACCTTCGTTGAGCGGGTCCTGGGTCGGCGCTGCGCCGCTCCCGAGCCGACCCGCCCCCGTGGCAGGCGGATGCCGCGCAGCGGCAGCCTGGGGCCTTGCGCGGTTATCGCGCGGATCGAGGAACACGCCGCCGCGCATCAGGATGCGGTGCGCTTCGGCGACCATGCTCGCGATCCAGCGCATGTTGAAGTCTTTGCCGCGCGGGCCTGGCTTGCCGGCGAGGCATTCGTCGACATAGCGCTTCACGGGTGGCTCCCAAAAGCGGCTGTTCGAGGAGTTGATCGCGAACTCCTGCGTGTCCACGGGCACCCGGATGTTCGGGTGCGTCAGCACGAACTCGCCCAGATTGGGGTTGAGCGTGAATCCGGCGACGCCATCGCCCACCGTCAGCACGAACATCGTTGTCGGGCCGTACAGCGCATAGCCCGCTGCGACCTGGGTGGTGCCGGGCTGGAGGAAGTCGGCCTGGGTGATGGCGCGAGCGCTGTCCACCGCGTCTTGCGGCGCACGCAGGACCGAAAAAATGCTGCCCACCGAGACGTTGACGTCGATATTGCCCGAGCCGTCGAGCGCGTCGAACACGAGCAGGTACTTGCCGCGAGCGTAGGCGTCGGGGATCTGCCGGGGATCGATCGTCTCTTGCGAAGCCATGCCGGCGAGATGCCCGTTCCACTCGTTCATGCGGATGAAGATTTGATGGCTCAGCGCGTCGAGCGGCTTTTGCACGTCGCCCTGCACGCTGACGGCGCCGGCCTCGGACTTCGGCAGCGGCGTGAGGCCGTCGCTCAAGCCGTCGCCGAGTTCGCCGAAGGCCACGACCCGGGCGATCGCCTTGCACGCGAGCGATATGTCCAGGATCAGGGCGTTCAGGTCGCCGCTGGCTTGCGGAAAGCGGCGCCGCTGTTCGATCAGATAGCGCGTCAGGGTCCAGCGGTGCGACAGGGGCATGGTCGTCTCCGAATCGATCGATCAGGTTTCGCTCGCGCCGCTGCTGCCGTTCTTGGCGTCGCTGCTGCCGTTCTTGGCGAACACGCGGCTCGCGCGAATGTCCTCGCTCGCCAGCGTGGTCAGGTCTTCGCGCGTCAACTCGCGGTGCCGGTCGGCGAAGAGTCGGCTGGCCTGGCGCAAGCGCATTCGATCGAGCGCGTTGCGCACGCTGCGCGCGTTGGCGAAGTGCGCTTGTGCCAGGCGCCGCTTCAGATACTGGGCAAAGGTGTCGCGCGCGCCGGCGCCGAAGTGATAGTTCATGCCCTGCAGCATCTTGTCGGCGATCTGCAGGAGTTCGCCCTGGCTGTAGTCGGGGAAGTCGAGGTGGTGTGCGATGCGCGAACTCATTCCCGGATTGGACTGGAAGAAGGTGTCCATGCGGTCCTTGTAGCCCGCCAGGATGACCACCAGGTCGTCGCGCTGGTTCTCCATCACCTGAAGCAAAATCTCGATCGCCTCCTGCCCGTAGTCGCGTTCGTTCTCCGGGCGGTACAAGTAGTAGGCCTCGTCGATGAAGAGCACGCCGCCGAGCGCCTTCTTCAGGACTTCCCTGGTCTTGGGCGCGGTGTGGCCGATGTACTGGCCCACCAGGTCGTCGCGCGTCACGGCAACGAGGTGACCTTTGCGCACATAGCCCAGTCGATGCAGGATTTGTGCCATGCGCATCGCCACCGTCGTCTTGCCGGTGCCGGGGTTGCCGGTGAAGCTCATGTGCAGGCTCGGCGCGCTGTTCCCGAGTCCCGCCTGCAGGCCGAGGTTCAGGCGCAGCTTGTCGATCACGAGCAGGGCGGCGATGTCGCGGATGCGCTGCTTGATCGGCACCAGGCCGATCAGGTCTGCGTCGAGTTCGTCCATCACCGACTCGACCTGGCTCTGCGCCAGCACTTCGGCGACGGTGTGTGCGCTATCCGTTGCCGGCGCAGGCGCCTCAGCCTGCACAGCCGGCGTGCTGCCGGGAATCGAGTACAGCGGGGCGCCGTTCATCACGCCGCCCGCCAGAGCGGTTGCGCGAGGGCCAGCTCGGCGCGCATCGCGTCGATCACGCCTTTGTAGTCGGGCTTGCCGAAGATGGCGCTGCCGGCGACGAAGGTGTCGGCGCCGGCCTCTGCGATGCGGCGGATGTTGTCGGCTCTGATGCCGCCGTCGACTTCGAGGCGAATATCGCGTCCCGATCTTTCGAATTCGCGTTCGATGATGCGCCGCGCAGCCTGCGTCTTGCGCAGGGCCGAGTCGATAAAGCTTTGTCCGCCGAAGCCGGGGTTGACGCTCATGATGAGGACGAGATCGACCTTGTCGATGACCCATTCCAATACGTCGAGCGGCATGCCCGGGTTGAAGACGAGGCCGGCCTGGCAACCCTCGGCGCGGATCAATTGCAGGGTGCGATCGACATGCACGCTGGCGTCGGGGTGAAAGCTGATCACGTCCGCGCCTGCCTTGGCAAACGCCGTCGCCAGCGCGTCCACCGGCTGCACCATCAGGTGCACGTCGAGCAGCACCCTGGCTCCATCGGCGCGCACGCAATGCGGCACAAGCGCCTGCGCCACGGCCGGGCCTATCGTCAGGTTGGGCACGTAGTGGTTGTCCATCACGTCGAAGTGGATCCAGTCGGCGCCGGCGGCGATGACGCTGCGAACCTCTTCGCCCAGGCGGGCGAAGTCGGCCGACAGGATGGACGGTGCAATGCGGTACATGGTTTCAGTAGCGCCGCGCTTCAGGCTTGTCGGTGGCGTAACTGTGCACCGTGTAGCGCAGCGTGCGACCGCTGCCCTCCTGGCGCACCAGGCCGAAACCGGGCTCGTTGGCGGGCCGGTTCACGATGAAGCTCATCGCGATCGACTCCACGCCGCGCGTCGAGTCGAACGCCATCAGGCGGACGTAGTGGTTCGGGAAGGTCTTGCGGCAGTGGTTCAGCTCGAGCATCACGCCGGCCGCATCTTTCAGGTCGAACATCGGCATGCCGAACATCTCCCAGTAGGTGTTGCGCGGGTGCGGGTCGTCGGTGTACTCGACGCTCCAGGCATAGCCTTTGTTCAGGCCGTAATCGATCTGCAGCGCGATCTCGGCGTCGCTCAGATCGGGCAGGAAACTGAATTGGCCTTGCGTGAGCCGGCCGGTGGGGTTGCTCATCATGGTGCTGCTCCTGGCGCGCTGGGTGGGACGCTCAAGCCGTCGTCGGCGTGACGGCGTAGTCGCTCGTGTCGGTGGACGTGTAGTTGAAGCTGATGTCGCCCCAGGTATCGAGCGCCTGCTTCAGCGGGGTGCAGGTCTGGGCGGCCTTGCGCAGGATTTCGGGCCCTTCGGCTTTGATGTCCTTGCCCTCGTTGCGCGCCTTCACCATGCACTCGAGTGCGACGCGGTTCGCCACCGCGCCGGCCTGGATGCCGGCCGGGTGGCCGATCGTGCCGCCGCCGAACTGCAGGATCACGTCGTCGCCGAACAGGTCGATCAGCTGGTGCATCTGGCCGGCGTGGATGCCGCCGCTGGCCACGGGCATCACCTTTTTCGTGTCGCACCAGTCCTGGTCGAAGTACAGGCCGCGCGGCAGGTCCTGTCGGGTATAGCTGTCGCGGCAGACCTGGTAGTAGCCTTGCACCGTCATCGGGTCGCCCTCGAGTTTGCCCACTGCCGTGCCGGCGTGCAGGTGGTCGACGCCGGCCAGGCGCAGCCACTTGGCCATGACGCGGAAACTCACGCCGTGGTTCTTCTGGCGCGTATAGGTGCCGTGGCCGGCGCGGTGCATGTGGACGATCATGTCATTCTTGCGCGCCCAGTTGGCCATGCTCTGGATGGCGCTCCAGCCGATGATCAGATCGACCATCACCACCACCGAACCGAGCTCCTTGGCGAACTCGGCGCGTTCGTAGATGTCTTCCATCGTCGCGCCGGTGACGTTCAGGTAGCTCCCCTTGACCTCGCCCGTCGCCGCGCTGGCCTTGTTCACGCCGTCCATCACGTACAGGAAGCGGTCGCGCCAGTGCATGAAGGGCTGTGAGTTGATGTTCTCGTCGTCCTTCATGAAGTCCAGCCCGCCTTTCAGGCCCTCGTAGATGACGCGGCCGTAGTTGCGGCCCGACAGGCCGAGCTTGGGCTTGGTGGTCGCGCCGAGCAAGGGGCGGCCGAATTTGTCGAGCCGCTCGCGCTCGGTGATCAAGCCGCAGGGCGGGCCCTTGAAGGTCTTGACCAGGGCCACGGGCATGCGGATGTCTTCGAGCCGCGCCGCCTTCAAGGGCTTGAACGAGAACACGTTGCCGATCAGGCTGGCCGTGATGTTGGCGATCGAGCCCTCTTCGAACAGGATGATGTCGTAGGCGACCCAGGCGAAGTACTGGCCTGGGATGTTCGGCACGGGCTCGACCTTGAAGGCCTTGGCGCGGTAGCTGTCGCAGGCGGTCAGGCGATCGGTCCAGACCACGGTCCAGGTGGCGGTGCTCGATTCGCCTGCCACGGCGGCCGCGGCTTCGATGGCGTCCACGCCTTCCTGCGGCGTGATGCG
This sequence comes from Burkholderiaceae bacterium, assembly GCA_049297615.1. Lineage (GTDB taxonomy): Bacteria > Pseudomonadota > Gammaproteobacteria > Burkholderiales > Burkholderiaceae_C > JAEMQF01. Next base: position 33,828 of record JBAQUQ010000118.1, on the reverse strand, counting down.
GAACAGGCAGATCGTGTCGGTGTCCTTGGGAAGGTAGTCGGCGTCCCAATAGCCCATCTGGCGGTACTTGAGAACGCCGGCGCTGTAGCGCTTCTTGGCATCGGTGATCACGCCTTGTTCGACGGGTTTGTTCACGGTGGGCTCCGGGCGGGGTGGGTCGATGGGCAGACTTTAGAAACCGACTGAACTAAGGTAAAGTCAGTTTTTCTTTGTTTGAAGTTAAGGATCTCCTTACGTGAACGTGACTTTCCGCCAGTTGCGCGTCTTTGCCGAAGTCGTTCGCCAGGGCAGTGTGCTGCGCGCCGCCGAGGCGCTGCACCTCTCGCCGCCGGCGGTTTCGATGCAGATCAAGGAGATCGAATCGCAGGTCGGTCTGGCCCTGTTCGACCGGGCGGGCCGGCGCTTGTCGCTTTCCACCGCGGGCGAATACTTCGTCGTCTACGCCAGGCGCCTGCTGGGCACGCTCAAGGAAGCCGACGACGCGATGGCGCGCTTCAAGGGCGTTGAATCGGGATTGCTGACGATCGGCATGGTGGGCTCGGCGACCTATTTCCTGCCCCGGCTGCTGGCCCAATTCCAGGCCGAGCATCCGGCGGTGGCGGTGCGCCTGCGCCTGGGCAACCGCGAACAACTGGTGGCCCTGATGCAAGCCAACGAGATCGACGTGTCGGTGATGGGACGATCGCCCAAGGAATGGCCGAATCGCGCCGAGCCCTTTGCGATGCATCCGCATGTGCTGGTGACGGCGCCGAACCATCCTTTCGCGAAGGCCGAAAGCGTGCCCGCCGCAATGCTCGCGCGCGAACCATTCATCGTGCGCGAGCCCGGTTCGGGAACGCGCGCCGCGCTCGAGGAATATCTCGCCGAGCACCGCCTGCAGCCGATCTTCATCATGGAGTTGCAAAGCGACGAAGCCATCAAGCAGGTGGTCATGGCCGGCCTGGGGGTGGGCCTGGTGTCACTGCACTCGATCGGCCTGGAGTGGCGCAACGCCCTGATCGCCGCGCCGCATGTGGAGGGCCTGCCGTTGATGCGGCGCTGGCACCTCGTCAACGCCGCGGCGAGAGCGCTGTCGCCGGCGGCTGAGGCGTTTCGCTACTTCGTTCTCGAGCGCGGCGAGGCGCAGCTGGCGGCGATGTTCGGCGACGAGGCGCCATCGCCATGAACCGGGTTGCCGCAGGCGACCCTGCGCCCTCAGGCCTTGCCCTCCAGCGTCGGCAGGCGCCACAACCAGGCTGCGACTGCGGCGCACACCAGCGCGGGCAGCCAACGCCAGGGCGAGGGCAGCACCCACCAGGCCGCGGTGCAACTGATCGTCATCATCAGGGTGGCGAATTGCTTGACCCACAAGGGCACGGCATGGTGCTCGCGCCAGGCGAGAATCGGCGGGCCGAATCGCGGGTGCTCGAGCAACCAGCGTTCGCAGCGCGTGCTGCTGCGCGAAAAGCACATCGCCGCGAGCAGTAGGAAGGGCACGGTGGGCATCAGCGGCAGGAACAGGCCGACCACACCCAGGAGCACCGAAAAGCTGCCCGCGCTGAACCACAGTGCGCGGCGCGTCTGTTCACTCAGCAGCGAGACCAGGCGCTGCGGCGCGACCGGCGCCGAAGCGAGCTTTGCAGGCGAGGGCTTGCGCGCGGCTGGTTCGTGGTCAGTCATCGTTGCGCCTGCGCAAGCCTGGTTGTGCTCAAACCGCCCTGGGCGCGGGCGTCGAGCGAGAAGAAGCGATCGCACGCCGGTATTGCCCAGCGCGCTGCGTGCTAGCAAGTGTCCACGCAACGGAGCGGGGAGGGGCGTGGCCATCTCGACCCAGGGCCGTCAATGCAAGACGAGCAGGGGCAATCTGCTGCGCGCCATCACGCCCTTGGTGCGCGAGCCGAACAGCGTCTCGCCGTAGGGCCCGCGGCCGTGCTTGACCATCACGATCATGCCGCAGCCGAGCGCGCGCGCGGTGTCGGCAATCGCTTCGTCGACGTGGAAGGTCAGTGCATGCACGCCGCTGAAGCGCACGCCCGCCGCAGCGGCGAGACGCTCAAAGCCGGTCAGCACGCCTTGCGCATGCTCGGCCGTGGCATGCTTGTGTTGCTCCAGATCGCGCTCATACCGCAGGGCACCACAGCCCGCAGGGCGCGGCGGTGCCGGCGGCTCGGCGATGAAGGCGGTGATGCTCGCGTCGAGCTGCTGCGCCAGGGCAATCCCGGCTTGCATCGCGCGCTCGGCAAGCTCGGTGCCGTCGACGGGAATCAGGATATTTTTGAACATGGGGGTGGTTTCCTAACAGACCTGGGCCGAGCTTAGAACGGCGCTGGCCGGAATTCGTTGAGATCGGTCAAACGCAGGTCAAGGCAAACGCACCGCCGGCCGCACGAAAGCGGCGCCAGCGCCGTGGGCGTACAGCCAGCCGGCAGCGGTCAGGTTCGGCGCGTGCCTCGGGTCATCCCGCGGGCAGGGACCCCAGCCAGTCGAGGTAGAGCTTGCCACGCCGTTCGGCGAAGATGTCCAGCGCCAGCATCAGGCCCGCCTGTATCAGCGCGCCGATGCCCGCGCCACGCCAGGCCGACCCGCCTGGAGCGAGCAGGCAAAGCAGGAGAGCCGCGACGATCAAGCCGATCTCGATCCAGCGGTAGAGGACGAAGTTGCGCATCACGACTTGCATGCGAGGGATCTCTTCGCTGCGCACGCGCTGCGGTTCGGTCTGCACGATGTACTGCACCCGGGCGATGTCTTTCGGACTGCGGACGTAGACCCCGCCGCCCACGCCGAGCTGGATCAAGGCGATCAGGGCCAGGGGCAAGGCAGCGCCGCGCAGCAGCGCGTCTTGCGACCTCGTCAGCGCATAGGCGGCAAGACCCAAGGCGACGACGCCCACGCCTATGAAGAGCAGGCTTTCCAGGCGTTCGGCGCCGAAGTAGTCGGTGACAGGTTCGATTTTCGAGTCGCTCCAGGCGCGCGCTCAGAACGATGACGCGGCGGATGGCATGCGTTGCGCCGATCGCGCACTCAAGACCTGATCCACAGCGCGGGCAAACCCGGCAATGAGCGGAACACGCGCGACAGGGCACCTTGCGTCACGAGCGTCGTGGCGTGTTCGATGTCGGGCGCGAGATAGCGGTCGCGCTCGATCATCGGGCACAGGGCACGCAGCAGCGCATGCGCCTGCTCCAGGGGTGCGCTGCTGCGCAGCGGGCGCAGGAAGTCGATGCCCTGTGCCGCGGCGAGGAACTCGATGCCCAGGATATGCGCGGTGTTGGCAATCATCGGCAACAGGCGCCGCGCCGCGAAGGTCGCCATCGACACATGATCTTCCTGGTTCGCCGAGGTCGGCAGCGAATCGACGCTTGCCGGATGGGCCAGCGACTTGTTCTCCGACGCCAGCGCTGCCGCGGTGACGTGGGCGATCATCAAGCCGCTGTTCAGGCCAGGGTCGCGCGTCAGGAAGGCAGGCAAACGCGACACGCCGGCGTCGATCAGCATGGCGATGCGGCGTTCGGCGATCGCGCCGACTTCGGCGATCGCCAGCGCGCAGCCATCGGCGGCGAGCGCCACCGGCTCGGCGTGGAAGTTGCCGCCCGAGATCAACTCTTGCGTATCGACCAGAACGAGGGGGTTGTCGGTGACGGCATTGGCTTCGCACAGCAGCACGCGCGCGACGTGGCGCAATTGATCCAGGCAGGCGCCCACGACCTGCGGCTGGCAGCGCAGGCAGTAGGGGTCTTGCACCCGATCGTCGCCTTCGAGATGCGACAGGCGGATCGCGCTGCCTGCAAGCAATGCGCGGTAGTAGCGGGCGACGTCGATCTGTCCCGGCTGGCCGCGCAAGGCGTGGATGCGCGGGTCGAACGGGCCGTCGCTGCCGCGCGCGGCGTCAACCGTCAGCGCGCCGATCACGAGTGCCGATTCGAGCACCGGCTCGAAGCTGAACAGCGCGTGCAGTGCCAGCGCGGTCGAGACCTGGGTGCCATTGATCAGGGCCAGGCCTTCTTTGGCGGCCAGTACCAAGGGGGCGATGCCCGCTGCTTGCAGCACGCGAGCAGCGCTCTGGCGCTGGCCGTCGACGAGAAACTCGCCCTCGCCGATGAGAGCCAGCGTCAGGTGGGCGAGCGGCGCGAGATCGCCCGATGCACCGACCGACCCCTGGCTCGGCACCAAGGGGACGAGGCCGGCGTCGTGCACTGCGAGCAGGGTTTCGATCACGACAGGGCGCACGCCGGAGGCGCCGCGCGCGAGGCTTGCCGCTTTCAATGCGAGCATGAGCCGCACGACCGCCGGCGCCAATGGCTCGCCCACGCCGACCGAGTGCGAGCGGATCAGGTTTTCTTGCAGCGTCGCGAGGTCGGCTTCGCCGATGCGCGTGGACGCGAGTTTGCCGAATCCTGTATTGACGCCGTACACCGGCGCGTCGCCGGCGGCGGCGCGCTGCACGATGGCCGCTGCGGCGCTGATGCCGGGCAGGGCACCGGGGTCGAGCGTGAGCGCAGTGCCGCCCGCGTGAACCGCCAGCAGATCGTCGAGCGTCAACCCGCCCGGCCTGAGCGACAGCATCGCCGTCAAACCATCGGCAGTTGCAGGCCCTGCTCGCGCGCGCACTCGATGGCCGAGGCGTACCCTGCATCGGCATGCCGCATCACACCCGTGCCCGGGTCGTTCCACAACACACGCTCGATGCGCTTGGCGGCTGCGTCGCTGCCGTCGCAGACGATGACGACGCCGGCGTGTTGCGAGTAGCCCATGCCGACGCCGCCGCCGTGGTGAAAGCTGACCCAGGTCGCCCCGCTCGCCGTGTTCAGCAATGCGTTGAGCAGCGGCCAGTCGGACACGGCATCGCTGCCATCGCGCATCGCTTCGGTTTCGCGATTCGGAGAGGCCACCGAGCCCGAATCCAGGTGGTCGCGGCCGATCACGATCGGCGCCTTCAATTCGCCCGACCTGACCATGTCGTTGAAGGCCAGGCCGGCGCGGTGCCGCTCGCCCAGGCCGATCCAGCAGATGCGCGCCGGCAGGCCTTGAAAGGCGATGCGCTGCGCCGCCATGTCGAGCCAGCGGTGCAGGTGGGCGTCAGCCGGGAACAGCTCCTTCATCTTGCGATCCGTCTTGTAGATGTCCTGCGGATCGCCCGACAGCGCGACCCAACGAAACGGCCCCTTGCCGCGGCAGAACAAGGGCCGGATATAAGCGGGCACGAAGCCGGGGAAAGCGAATGCATTCTTCACGCCCTCGTCGAGCGCGACCTGGCGGATGTTGTTGCCATAGTCGACGGTGGGAATTCCCAGCGCCTGAAAGTCGAGCATCGCCTGCACATGCACGGCGCAGCTGCGCGCCGCGGCTTGGCGCAAGGCGGCGTGCTGGCCCGGATCGGCTCGAGCGGCTTGCCAGCCCTGCACCGACCAGCCGGCGGGCAGGTAGCCGTGCACCAGGTCGTGCGCCGAGGTCTGGTCGGTCACCAGGTCGGGTCTCAATCCGCCTGCTTTGGTCCGCTTCAGCAGTTCGGGAAGCAGGGAGGCGGCATTGCCGAGCAGGCCGATCGAGACCGCCTGTCGCGCGGCCGTGTACTTCGCGATTCGCGCCAGGGCGTCGTCGAGGTTGTCGGCTTGCTCGTCGAGGTAGCGCGAACGCAACCGGAAATCGATGCGGCTTTGCTGGCATTCGATGTTCAGCGAACAAGCCCCCGCGAACGTGGCGGCCAGCGGCTGCGCGCCGCCCATTCCCCCCAGGCCCGCGGTGAGAATCCAGCGCCCGGCCCAGTCGTCAGCCCCTGGTCCGCCGGTTACGGCGGCCGGTCCCCCGAGGGGACCGCGCCCGGCTTGGGGCGGCCCGGCGCTCGGGCGCCCACCCCCGTAATGCTGGCGTCCCGCTTCGACGAAGGTTTCGTACGTGCCTTGCACGATGCCCTGGCTGCCGATGTAGATCCACGAACCGGCCGTCATCTGGCCGTACATCATCAGGCCCTTGCGGTCGAGTTCGTGAAAGTGCTCCCAGGTCGCCCATTTCGGGACCAGATTGGAGTTGGCGATGAGCACGCGCGGCGCGTCGACATGGGTTCGGAACACGCCCACCGGCTTGCCCGATTGGATGAGCAGGGATTCGTCCTCGCGCAATTCGCGCAGCACGCGCAGGATGGCCTCGAAACATTCCCAGTTCCGCGCCGCCTTGCCGATGCCGCCGTAGACGACGAGGGCGTCGGGGTTTTCGGCAACCTCGGGGTCGAGGTTGTTCTGGATCATGCGGTAAGCGGCTTCGATGAGCCAGTTCTTGCAACTCAACTGAGTGCCGCGCGGGGCGCGCACCGGGTGAGGGGTGGCAAGGTGAGAGGCGTTGGACAGATCTGTCATCGCAGTCTCCGGGCAGGGCTGCGGCGCGCACATGCGCTGCCGTGTTTGGCCATTGTCGGGTACTCTGCGCCCATGCTCGTGACGCGCAGTTTGTGGCAAAAGCACGCCGACAGCGTGGCGCCCTCGGCGTGGCGCAACGGCGCCGGCCAGACCCGCGAGATGCTCAGACGGCCGGCCGGACCCGAGTGGCAACTGCGGATCAGCCTGGCCGACATCAGCCGCGATGGCCCGTTCTCGGCCTTTCCCGGCACGCGACGCTGGTTCGGCGTCGCCGCGGGGACCGGCGTGTCGCTGCACTTCGGGACGCGGGTGCACAGCGTCACTGGCGACAACGCCGCCCTGCATTTCGACGGCGCCGCAGCGCCGCGAGCTTCGTTGCTCGGCGGCCCGACGCGCGCCTTGAACCTGATGGTGCGCAAGGGCGCGGCACTGATGATTCAGGTGCAGGCGGACCGGTCCTGGGGCGAAGTGTTCGGCGAGCGCGGCCTGTTCACGCTGTGCGCGGGCAGCCTCTGCAGCGCCGATGGCGCCGCCGTGGCGCTGCCGGCGTCGACCCTTGTCTGGCATCTGCCACCCGGCCCCTGCCGGTTCGAGACAAGGGCGCCGGGCCGCACGGGCTGGTGGTTGGGGTGGTCGCGCGAATCGACCCTGGAGAGTGTCTGACGATGGAACAAGCAGTCTTTACCTTGCACCGCGGCACGACGCCCTTGCTCGTCAGCGTGCCGCATGCGGGGTCCGAGATCGGGCAAGCGCAGCGCGCCCTGCTCGTGCCGCGCGCGGCCGCCGTCGAAGACACCGACTGGCACCTGGACCGGCTCTATGCCTTCGTCAAGAAGCTCGGTGCGAGCCTGATCGTGCCGCGCTTTTCGCGCTACGTGATCGACTTGAATCGGCCTGCCGACAACACGCCGATGTACCGCGACGCGAACAATACGGAACTGTGCCCGACGCGCTTTTTCACCGGCGAAGCGCTGTACCGCGACGGCGCAGCTCCCGATGCGGCCGAAATCGCGCAGCGCGTCGAGCGCTACTGGAGGCCCTATCACGCAGCGCTCACGCTCGAACTCGCGCGCCTCAAGGCCTGGCACGGGCACGCCGTGCTGTTCGACGCGCACAGCATCAAGTCCGAGCTGCCTTGGCTGTTCGAGGGGCGTTTGCCCGATTTGAACCTGGGCACGATGGGCGGCACGAGTTGCGCCCCCGAATTGCGCGCCGCAGTGACATCGGTGCTGGAGCTGCAGACCTTGTTCACCCAGGTGATCGACGGCCGCTTCAAGGGCGGCTACATCACGCGCCATTACGGCCGGCCGCTGCAGGGCATCCACGCGCTTCAGTTGGAGATGTGCTGGTCGTGCTACATGCGAGAAGAGCCGCCCTGGCAGCTCGACGCCGCGCGCGCCGGTCGGCTGCAGCCGGTGTTGAAGGCCCTGGTGACGGCGATGCTCGAGTGGAGGCCGGGTGACTGAGCCTTCGCCCGGGGCGTTTCTGTGGACAGCGCGGGCCTGGGTCGGCGGGCGTTGGCGCAGCGGCGTGGTGCTGCGCAGCGACGCCGACGGCTGCTGGAGCGAGGTGACCGCCGGCGTTCCCCGCGCCCCCGAGGGTGCGATCGCGCTCGACGGGCCTGTGCTGCCCAGCCTGGTGAACGCCCACAGCCACGCTTTTCAGCGCGCCTTTGCGGGGCTTGCCGAGCGGCGCGAAGCAGACCAGGACACCGACGACTTCTGGTCGTGGCGCGACCGCATGTACGGCGTGGCCTTGCGCATCACGGCCGCGCAGTTGCGCGCGATCGCGGCGCAACTGTTCGTCGAATTGCTGCAAGGCGGCTACACGCAAGTCTGCGAATTCCACTACCTTCAGCACGAGCCGGACGGGCGTGCCTGCGACGACCCGGCAGCGCTGAGCCTGGCGCTTGCCGATGCGGCCGACGATGCGGGTATCGGCCTGACGGTTTTGCCGGTGCTTTACGAGCGCGCCGGGTTCAGCGAGCCGGGCCTGCGCAGCGAGCAGCGCCGCTTTGCGACGACGCCCGCATCGGTATTGGAGCTGTATCGAAGCCTCAGCGCCGCACACGGCAAGCGGCTGAACGCCGGTATCGCGATCCATTCGCTGCGCGCCGCATCGATCGAGGCGATTCGAGACCTGCTGCGCCGTGTCGGCACGCAGGACATGCCCCTGCATATCCATGTCGCCGAGCAGTGGCGCGAGGTCCAGGACTGCCTCGCAGCCACTGGCCTGCGGCCCATCGATTGGCTGAGCCGCCACGCCGGCCTCGATTCACGCTGGCAACTGGTTCACGCCACCCACGCCAGCACGCCGGAAATCGAGAGCGTCGCGCGCAGCGGCGCGGGCATCGTGATCTGCCCGAGCACGGAAGCCAACCTGGGCGATGGCCTGCCTGACCTGCCGGGTTGGCTGCAAGCCGGCGTGCCGATCGCGCTGGGTTCGGACAGTCAGGTCACGCGCAACTGGGCCCAGGAGTTGCGCTGGCTCGAGTACGGGCAGCGCCTCGCACTGCGCCGGCGCAATGTCGGCGCTGCCCCCGAGCGCGGCGAGCCCTCGACGGCGGCGCGCCTGTTCGAACTGGCATTGCGCTCCGGGGCGCGCGCTGCGGGTCATGCACGCTGGGGCCTCGAAGTCGGGGCTCGCGCCGATGCGCTGATGCTGGATCTGCAAACCCCGGGCCTGCTCGGGATTGCGTCCGAGCAGACGCTCGATGCGCTGATATTCGCGACCGATGCAGCGGCAATCGACATGGTCTTTACGGCGGGGCAAGCCGTGGTCGTCGACGGCTGCCACGTCGGCGCGCCGAACATCGCGAGGCGGTTCGAGGCGGCGATGGCCGAGCTGTGGGGGCCGAGCTGATTCAGCGGCCCAGGCCCATCGCCCCGCGCACGTCGCGCATCGTTTCGCGCGCCACGCTGCGCGCGTGCTCGGTGCCGGCGTCGACGATCCGGTGCACTTTGTTCGGGTCGCTCAGATACGGCTCGGCGCGTTCGCGCCAGCCTTGTTGCTGGTGCAGCACCGCATCGATGATGGGCTGTTTGCATTCCAGGCAACCTATGCCCGCACTCGTGCAACCGGCGTGAGCCCAGGCCTGGATGGCCGCGTCGCTGTACACCAGGTGGAACTGCCACACCGGGCAGCGCTGCGGGTCGCCCTTGTCGCTGCGGCGCACGCGCTGCGGGTCAGTGGGCATGCGCCTGATCTTGCGTTGCACTTCGGCGGGGTCTTCGCGCATGGCGATCGTATTGCCATAGCTCTTGCTCATCTTGGCGCCGTCCAGCCCGGGCAATTTGGTGACTTCGGTGTGCAGCGCCTGCGGTTCGGTCAGGATCGTCTTGCCGGACCCGCGCAGGTAATCCGCGAGAAGTTCGCTCTCGCCCGTCGTCCACCCCGTGATCGACGCGGCGGCCTTGCGCAGTAGACCTTCGCCCTTGGTCAATGCGTCGGCGGCGCCGGTTTCGCCGAAGGCCTTGCGCTGCGTTTCCAGCTCACGTGATTCGTTTTTGCTCAGCTTGGCCAGCGCCAATGTCGTTTGCGCGTCGAATTCAGGCGAGCGGCCGTACAGGTGATTGAAGCGCCGCGCGACTTCGCGAGTCAGTTCGACATGCGAGGCCTGGTCTTCACCCACGGGAACGAAAGCGGCCTTGTAGATCAGGATGTCGGCGGCTTGCAGCAGGGGGTAGCCGAGGAACCCATAGGTCGCGAGGTCGCGATCCTTGAGCTTGTCGATCTGGTCTTTGTAGGTCGGTACGCGCTCGAGCCAGCCCAGCGGCGTTCCCATCGCCAGCAGGGTGAACAGCTCGGCGTGTTCGGGCAGACGGCTCTGGATGAACAGGGTGCAACGCTGCGGGTCCAGGCCGGCGGCGATCCAGTCGATCACCATGTCGAAGACCGACTTCTCGATCACGGCGCGCTCTTGGTAATGCGTCGTCAACGCGTGCCAGTCGGCGACGAAATAGAAGCACTCGTACTGGGCCTGCAAGCGAACCCAGTTCTTCAGCGCGCCGTGGTAGTGGCCCAGGTGCAGTGCGCCGGTGGGGCGCATGCCGGAGAGAACGCGCTGCTTGATCGTGGTGGCATTCATGATGGGCGCAAATTGTAGGGGTGAGCTTGTGCGGATGAGGCGGCCGATACACTTCTGCGCGCATGAAATCGATCGTCATCCTGATCTCGGGGCGCGGCAGCAATATGCGTTCGCTCATTGAGGCGTGCGAGTCACAAGGGTGGCCTGCCAGCATCGCTGCCGTGGTCAGCAATCGGCCCGACGCTGCCGGAGTGCAATTCGCGCGGGAGTGCGGCATCCAGACCCACGTCGTGAACCACGCTGAGTTCGCGACGCGCGCGGCCTTCGACATGGCCCTGTCCGATGTCGTCGCGGGCTATGCGCCTGACATCGTGGTGCTGGCGGGCTTCATGCGCATCCTGGGCGATGCTTTCGTGCAGCGTTTCGCCGGGCGCATCGTCAACATCCACCCCTCCTTGCTGCCTTCGTTCACCGGCTTGCACACGCACCGGCGTGCCCTCGAAGCGGGCTGCAAGGTCTCGGGCGCGACCGTGCACTTCGTGACGGCAGAACTCGACCACGGGCCCATCATCGCGCAGGCGCTCGTGCGCGTGTTGCCCGGCGACACCGAGAGCATCCTGGCGCAGCGTGTGTTGGAGCGCGAACATGTGCTCTATCCGCTGGCCGTGGGCTGGATGGTGCGCGACTTGTTGCGCGTCGAAGACGGCAAGGTTCATGTCACGAGCGGTGCGGCGCAATTGCTGGCGTGAATGCGCCGCTTTGGAATGGCCCATTGACGATGCGCTCGAACAGCTTGTTGGACCTGAGCAGCGAGTTGCTGCGCGAAGTGCTGAAGTTCGATCAGCCCGCCGATGTTCTGGTCTCGAACTTCTTTCGTGGGCATCGCGCACTCGGGCCGCGTGAGCGTCACGCCCTGGCCGAAACCATGTATGACGTGATCCGGCGCCTGCCGAGCTATCGGCACCTGGCGCAATCGGGCTTCGGCGCCCTCGAGCGGCGCCTGGCCCTGCTCGGCTGGCAGGGCGATGCAGGCGTGTTGCGCGCGGCATCGAGCCCATCCGAACAGCAATGGCTGGGGCAAATCGCCGCAATCGAGCGATCGAGTTTGCCGCAGCACCTGCAGCACAACCTGCCGGCCTGGCTTGCCCAGTCCCTGCAAAGCCAGCTCGGCGATCAGTTCTGGCCCTTGGTGCAAGCCTGCCAGGGCGTCGCGCCGCTGGACCTGCGCGTGAACGTGTTCAAGACCAAACGCGAAGCCGCAGCGGCGCGGCTTGGCGAGCAAGGCATCGCCGCCGAGCCCACGCCTTATTCACCACTGGGCCTGCGCATTCAGGGCAAACCGCAACTGCAAAAGCTCGACGTCTTCAGATGCGGCGACGTCGAAGTGCAAGACGAGGGCAGCCAGCTGTTGGCGCTCATGCTCGACGCACGGCGCGGTGAAATGGTCGTCGATTTTTGCGCGGGTGCCGGTGGCAAGACTTTGGCCCTTGGCGCGGCGATGCGCAACACCGGGCGCCTGTATGCTTTTGACGTCTCCGGACACCGGCTCGCGGCGCTCAAGCCGCGCTTGGCGCGCAGCGGCCTGTCCAACATCTACCCCTTGCAAATCGCGCATGAACGCGACGAGCGCATCAAACGCCTGGCCGGCAAGATCGACCGGGTGTTGGTCGATGCGCCTTGTTCGGGCCTGGGGACCTTGCGGCGCAATCCCGACATGAAATGGCGCCAGAGCCCCGAGTCGGTGCGGGCCTTACAGGCCCAGCAGACGCTCATCCTGAACGGCGCGTCGCGTCTGCTGAAACCGGGCGGCCGGCTCGTCTATGCCACCTGCAGCTTGTTGGACGACGAAAATCAGGCTGTTGCGAATCAATTCAGCGCTGCGCATTCGCGCGAATTCGCCGAGTTGCCGGTGGCCGATGTCCTGGCAGGCGCACGCGTGGCCATGGCGCAAAGCTTGGTGGAGGGCAAATTCCTCAGGCTGTGGCCGCACCGCCACAATACCGACGGATTCTTCGCCGCAGCCTGGACTCGCAATTGATTTGCGGCGAATCGGTACTAGTTTTCATTGTCGGCACGTCCAGGGCTCCCGATTTTCTTCAGATCCACCGCACGGAACCGAACCTACAATGCCGGCTCGAAGCGTCGTCTCCTCTTAGGACATTGGAATGGATCTGCTCGCATCTCTCGGTGACGGACTGGTGGCTTGGCTGGCCCACGGCTTGCTCGATGCCGATTGGTGGCAGATCGTCCTGTTCACCCTCCTGACGACGCACATCACGATCGCCGGGGTCACGATCTTCCTGCACCGCGCCCAGGCGCACAGGGCGCTGGACTTGCACGCGATCCCCGCGCATTTCTTCCGTTTCTGGCTGTGGCTCGGGACGGGCCAGGAAACCAAGGAATGGGTGGCCGTGCACCGCAAGCACCATGCGAAGTGCGAAACCGAAGAAGACCCGCACAGCCCGCAGACCCGCGGCATCCGCACCGTGCTGCTGCGCGGCGCCGAGTTGTACCGGGCCGAGGCGAAGAACGCCGAGACGCTGGAAAAGTACGGTCGCGGCACCCCGGACGACTGGCTCGAGCGCAATTTGTACACGCCCTACAGCTGGCAAGGAGTGGGCGTGATGCTGGCCGTCGACCTGATGCTGTTCGGCGCGATCGGCGCGACCGTGTGGGCGGTTCAGATGGCGTGGATTCCGGTCACGGCCGCGGGCATCATCAATGGCCTGGGCCACTGGTGGGGTTACCGCAATTTTGAAGCTCCCGACGCGTCAACGAACATTTCGCCGTGGGGGATCATCATCGGCGGCGAGGAGTTGCACAACAATCACCACACCTACCCGACCTCGGCCAAGCTGTCGGTGAAGGCATACGAATTCGACATCGGCTGGGCCTATATCCGCATTCTCGGCATGCTCGGCCTGGCCAGGGTACGCAAGACGCCGCCGTTGCTCAAGCTGGGTGAAGTCAAGGCCGTGGCTGACTCCAAGACACTTGAGGCAATCATCACGAATCGCTACGAAGTGATGGCCAAATACGCCGGCAACCTGCGTCGCGCCTGCCGCGCTGAAGTGGACCGGCTCAAGGCTGAAGGTTCTGCCGGGCACGCCAGGCTGGCGAGCATGAAATTGGCCAAGCGCTGGCTGCACCGCGACGAAGACAAGATCCCCAAGGGCGTGAAGGCGCAACTGGCACAGGCCGTTGCGATCAGCCCGCGCCTGGCAAAGCTGGTCAGCATGCGCGAAGAGTTGCGCGCGCTGTGGACGCGCACCAATGTGTCGGTCGAGCAACTCGTCGCCGATCTGCAGGCCTGGTGCCGCAAAGCCGAAGAAAGCGGCATCGCCGCGCTGCAGGAATTCGCCCTCAAGCTGCGTGCGGCATACGCCTAGTGCCGCTTCGCGGCGGGAATGAAAAAAGGGTCGCCCAGGCGACCCTTTCTATTCGGCGAAGCCTCGATCCACCTATTTCAGCTTCGTTTCCTTGTACATCACGTGCTTGCGCGCCTTCGGATCGAACTTCATGATCTCGAGCTTGTCCGGCGTCGTTTTCTTGTTCTTGTCAGTCGTGTAGAAATGACCGGTGCCAGCCGATGACTGCAGCTTGATCTTTTCTCGTCCGCCTTTGGCCATTGCTCATCTCCTGGAGTTCAATCGTTTCAAGCCAATTCAGATCTCGCCGCGCGCACGCAGGTCGGCCACGACTTGTTCGATGCCGAGCTTGTCGATCAGGCGCAGGGCGGCGTTCGTGATCCGCAGGCGAACCCAGCGGTTCTCGGTGTCCAGCCAAATCCGACGGTAGTGCAGATTCGGCAGAAAACGCCGCTTGGTGCGGTTGTTGGCGTGGGACACGTTGTTCCCGACCATTGGGCGCTTGCCCGTGACTTGACAGACGCGTGCCATGACGTTTTCCAGTGGTATCGAACTGAATAGGGTCGCGGCCAAGCTCAGCCCGCGAAGCCGCGCAGTATAGCGGGCTTTGCGCCGCGTTTGTCATTGGACAGGTGGGGCCAGGCCTGGTTCCGGCGGCGCTCAGCTTGCCTGCTGCTCGAGGTAGCGCTGTGCGTCCAGAGCCGCCATGCAGCCTGATCCGGCGCTGGTGACGGCCTGCCGGTAGACATGGTCTTGCACATCGCCGGCGGCGAAGACGCCTGGAATGCTGGTCATCGTTGCCATTCCGGCGAGACCGCTGCGCGTGACGATGTAGCCGTCTTTCATCTCCAACTGGCCCTTGAAGATGTCGGTGTTGGGCTGGTGGCCGATGGCGATGAAGCAGCCGTTCACGGCGAGCTGGCTCGACTCGCCGCCATGGCTGCTTTTCAGACGCACGCCGGTCACGCCGCTCTCATCGCCCAACACCTCTTCCAACGTGTGCCACAGCCGCAGTTCGATCTTGCCGCTGGCCACCTTGGCCATCAGCTTGTCGATGAGGATCGCTTCGGCGCGAAACTTGTCGCGGCGGTGGATCAAGTTCACTTTGCGCGCGATGTTCGAAAGGTACAGCGCCTCCTCCACCGCCGTATTGCCCCCGCCCACCACGCAAACGTCTTGATCGCGGTAGAAGAATCCGTCGCAGGTCGCGCAGCCGCTGACGCCGCGGCCCATGAAGGCTTGTTCCGAAGGCAAGCCGAGGTACTTCGCCGAGGCGCCGGTGGCAATGACAAGAGCGTCGCAGCTGTAGGGCCCCGAGTCGCCGATCAGGCTGAAGGGCCGCGCGCTCAGATCGACGCTGTTGATATGGTCGAAGACGATCTTCGTGTTGAAGCGCTCGGCGTGCCGCTGAAAACGCTGCATCAGTTCGGGCCCCTGCACACCGTCGGCGTCGGCCGGCCAGTTGTCGACATCGGTGGTCGTCATCAGTTGACCGCCCTGGGCGATGCCGGTGACGAGCACGGGCGCGAGGTTGGCGCGAGCGGCGTAGACGGCGGCGCTGTAGCCGGCCGGGCCCGAGCCGAGGATCAAGACTTTGGCGTGTTGCAAGGGCTGGCTCATGGACAGGGGGGTTCGAGTCGGTTGGCGTGGCGTGAACGGCGGAACAGCGGAAGTTCTTGGTGAGCGCGGCAAGGCGCCGTAAGATTGCCCACCCTGGCCGCAGCCGGGAGCGGAATGTTAGCAATCGCTGCGGCCGCGGTTCATTGACGTGAGATCAATACCCCGATAACGAAAGGCAATTCCGTATGGCGATGCTCTCCAATCTCGACCTGATCCGGCGTGTCCCGCTGTTCTCGCTACTCACCAATGACCAGGCGCAGGGCATTGCCGACGCTGTGGTCAAGCGCCGCTATCGACGCAGCGAAATCATCGTCGAATTCGGCAAGAAGTCCAATGCCTTGTTCATCTTGTTGACCGGCCGCGCACGCGTGCTGACGGCCGATTCGCGCGGCCGCGAAGTCATCCTGGCCGTGCTCCAGCCCGGCGACTATGTGGGCGAAATGAGCCTCATCGACAACGAGCCGCATTCGGCCACGGTGCGCGCCGAAGTCCAGACCGATATGCTGATCCTCGGGCGCGCCGAGTTCGCGCGTTGCCTGCCCGAGAACTCGAGCCTGTCCTACGCCATCATGCGCGGGCTGGTGCACCGCCTGCGCAGTGCCGATCGTCAGATCGAATCGCTCGCCCTGCTCGACGTCTACGGCCGTGTGGCGCGCACCCTGCTCGAGATGGCCGAACAAGACGGCGAGCAAAGGATCATCCGCAACAAGGTGTCGCGCCAGGATTTGGCCAAGATCGTCGGCGCGTCGCGTGAAATGGTCAGCCGTGTCATGAAGGACCTGGAAGAGCGCGGCATGGTGCAGACCCAGGAAAACGGCTCGGTGGTCATCAAGGATTTGGCCAACCGTTGAGCGCCAGCACCGGCCAGGACGGGCCGCCCGATCGTCGACAATGCGCGCATGACTTTTCCACTGGGTTCATTGCGCACTGAAGGCGGCGCGTCGGGCGCGCGATCGGGCGCCATGTCCGGCGCCGCGTCGGGCCGCGCGCCGCATGGCGCGGCAACAGCGGGTCAAGCTCCCTGGCGCGGCAGGATGGTCTTCGCGGCAAGCGCGTGGATCGCACTCAGCGCCGTGTTATGGCTGCTCGCCCTGCTGGCCCTGGTCAGCCACGACGCCGGCGACGCTGCATTCACCACCTCGGGCAGCGGCCCAGCGACGCGCAACTTGGTGGGTGTGCTGGGCGCATGGTTCTCCGACCTCGCATTCTTTTGCTTCGGCTACTCGGTGTGGTGGGTGGTCGCGGTAGCGGCTCGGGTGTGGCTCGGCGTGCTCGCACTGCAACTGCGCGACGCGCCGAGCGTGTCCATCGCGCCGGCCGAATCGAATCCGGCGAACGCCGATTCACGCACCGCGCGCTGGGCCACCTGGCCCGGCCTGGTCTTGCTGCTGTGCGCCAGCACGGCGCTGGAGTGGACGCGTCTTTACCAGTGGGAAAGCCTGGTCGCGGGCGGACGCGCCGGCGGCGCCTTGGGCTACAGCCTGGGCACGACCAGCACCACCCTGCTCGGCTTTGCCGGGTCCGGGGTTTTCTGGATCACCGCAGGGGTTGCCGGTGTCGCGCTGGCGTTCCAGTTTTCGTGGCTGCGCCTGGCCGAGCGCATCGGCGCGTGGATCGAGAGCCTGCGCGACCGGCGTGCGCGGCGCATCGAGCGCATGGAGGACCGGCGCCTGGGCGCTGTGGCCCTGCGCGAACGCGAACACGTCGTCGAGGCCGAGCATGCTTTGCTCGAAGGCCATGAACCGATTCTGATCCAGCCTGCCGTGGTCGAAGTGGCGAAGTCGGAGCGCGTCGAAAAAGAGCGCCAGCAGCCGCTGTTCAGCGAGTTGGCCGACACCAGGTTGCCCCAGGTCGATTTGCTCGATATCGCGACGATCCGCATGGAGACGGTATCGAGCGGCTCGCTGGAAATGACCTCGCGCCTGATCGAGAAGAAGCTGCGTGATTTCGGCGTCGAGGTGCGCGTCGTCGCGGCGTCGCCGGGCCCGGTGATCACGCGCTATGAAATCGAGCCCGCTGTCGGCGTGAAAGGCGCCCAGGTCGTGAACCTGGCGAAAGACCTGGCGCGGTCGCTGAGCCTGGTGAGCATTCGTGTCGTCGAAATCATTCCCGGCAAGACGACGATGGCGCTCGAGTTGCCCAATGCCAAGCGCCAGACGATTCGCCTTTCGGAAATCCTCGGCTCGCAGGTCTACAACGACGCGCAGTCGCTGCTGACCCTGGGGCTGGGCAAAGACATCATCGGCGCGCCTGTCGTCGCCGACCTGGCGAAGATGCCGCATTGCCTGGTCGCCGGCACCACGGGCTCGGGCAAATCGGTGGGCATCAACGCGATGATCTTGAGCCTGCTCTACAAGGCCGATGCGCGCGACGTGCGCATGATCCTGATCGACCCGAAGATGCTCGAGATGAGCGTCTACGATGGCATTGCGCACCTGCTGTGCCCCGTGGTCACCGACATGAAGCAAGCGGCGAACGCCTTGACCTGGGGCGTGGGCGAAATGGAGCGGCGCTACAAGCTGATGAGCAGGCTCGGCGTGCGAAATCTGACCGGCTACAACAAGAGGATTGCCGAGGCGCATCAGCAAAACCGGGCCCTGACCAATCCCTTCAGCCTCACGCCCGAAGCCCCCGAGCCGCTCGAGCGCCTGCCCTACGTCGTGATCGTGATCGACGAACTCGCCGACCTGATGATGGTGGTGGGCAAGAAGATCGAAGAGCTGATCGCGCGCCTGGCGCAGAAAGCACGGGCCTCGGGTATCCACCTGATCCTGGCGACGCAGCGGCCCAGCGTGGACGTGATCACCGGTCTCATCAAGGCGAACATTCCGACGCGCCTGAGTTACCAGGTGAGCAGCAAGATCGACAGCCGCACGATCCTGGATCAGATGGGCGCCGAAGCCCTGCTCGGCATGGGCGACATGCTCTACATGCCCTCGGGAACCGGCGTGCCGATTCGCGTGCACGGCGCGTTTGTGAGCGACGAAGAAGTGCACCGCGTCGTGGCCTATCTGAAGAGCCAGGGCGAGCCGAACTACGTCGAAGGCATTCTCGAAGGCGGGGCGCTCGACGGCGACAGCGGCGATATCCCGGCGGGCGAGGTGGCCGGCGGCAGCGAAACCGATGCGATGTACGACCAGGCCGTGGCCGTGGTCTTGCAACACCGGCGTGCCTCGATCTCGCTGGTGCAGCGCCACCTTCGCATCGGCTACAACCGGGCCGCGCGCCTGCTCGAACAGATGGAAAAGTCGGGCCTCGTGTCGGCGATGTCGAGCAGCGGCAATCGCGACATCATGGTGCCGGCGCATCAAGAATGAAATCGGCGTTCGCGCTTCTTGTGTTCGCGGCCACGCTGGCGCTGCGCGCGAATGCCGGCGCGGTGGAGCAGCTCGAAGAATTCGTGCGCGACGTGAAAACCGGCCAAGCGAGTTTCACGCAAACCGTCACCTCGCCCGACGGTGCGCGCACCAAGACCTCCAGCGGCCGCTTCGAGTTCTTGCGGCCGAACCGGTTTCGCTTCGCCTACGCCAAGCCCTTCGAACAGGCCATCGTCGCCGACGGCAACAAGGTCTGGATCTTCGACGCCGACTTGAACCAGGTCACGTCGCGCAAGCTCGCCGCCGCCCTGGGCGGAACGCCCGCGGCGCTGCTCGCAGGCGGGTCGCTGGCGAAAG
Organism: Burkholderiaceae bacterium; assembly: GCA_049297615.1. Taxonomy (GTDB): domain Bacteria; phylum Pseudomonadota; class Gammaproteobacteria; order Burkholderiales; family Burkholderiaceae_C; genus JAEMQF01. Next base: position 14,810 of record JBAQUQ010000118.1, on the reverse strand, counting down.
ATTTCGTGCTCGCGCCTCAGCCTGACCAAGACGGCCTCGCCTGGGTGTTGGCCACACCGCGCACCGAGGAGACGGCGTTCCAGTCGGTGCGCGTGGGCTTTCGCGGCAAGACGCTGGCCGCCTTCGAGATCCTCGACAGTTTCGGCCAGCGTTCGCATATGCGGTTTTCGCAGTTCGAAGAGAATCCGGCCTTGCGCGCCGACAACTTCGTCTTCAAAGTGCCGCCCGGCGCCGACGTGATCGAGCAGTGAACACTATCGACGGCCCCCAGGCCGACGAGATACGTCGTCCGCCCCAAGGGCCACAAGGTGGCCCCTTCGTGGCCCATGGGGGCAAGGAGAGTTGGGGCGGCCCGGCGTTTCCTTGCGAGGCACCGCTGGCCGAGCGGCTGCGCCCCAAGACCTTGAGCGAAGTGATCGGCCAGCGCCAGTTGCTCGGCATCGGTAAACCGCTGCGCGCGGCTTTCGAGGCCGGCCGCCTGCACTCGATGATTCTTTGGGGCCCGCCGGGCGTGGGCAAGACGACCCTGGCGCGACTCATGGCCCAAGGTTTCAACGCCCAGTTCATCGCGATCTCGGCCGTGCTCGGCGGCGTGAAGGACATTCGAGAGGCGGTGGAGCGCGCGCAGGCGCTTCGCCCGAGCGGGCGCGGCACCGTGGTCTTCGTCGACGAAGTGCACCGCTTCAACAAGGCCCAGCAGGACGCGTTCTTGCCCCATGTCGAGTCGGGCCTGTTCACCTTTGTCGGCGCCACCACCGAGAACCCCTCGTTCGAAGTCAACTCGGCGCTCCTGTCGCGCGCCACGGTGTATGTCTTGGCGAGTCTGGACGGCGCCGACTTGCGCGAGCTGCTCGATCGCGCCCGAAGCCTGCTCGGCGCACCGCCGCTGGCTGCTGCGGCCGAGCAGCGCCTGATCGGATACGCTGACGGCGACGCGCGCCGCCTGCTCAATGCTTACGAGAACCTGGTCGCGACGATTGCGTTGGCCGCACCGGCGGGCGACAGGGCCGAAATCGACGAAGTTTTCCTGGAGCGCTCACTGGGCGAACAACTGCGCCGCTACGACAACGGCGGCGATCAGTTCTACGACACGATCTCGGCGCTGCACAAATCGGTGCGCGGCAGCGACCCCGACGCGGCTCTGTATTGGCTGGTGCGCATGTTCGACGGCGGAGTCGATCCGCGCTACGCGGCACGCCGCATCGTGCGCATGGCCAGTGAAGATATCGGCCTGGCCGACCCGCGCGCCTTGCAGATCGCCCTGGACGCGGCCCATACCTACGAGCGTCTGGGCTCACCCGAAGGCGAGCTGACCCTGGCGCAGGCCGTCGTCTACCTGGCAGTGGCGCCCAAGAGCAATGCCCTGTACAAGGCCTACGACGCGGCGCGCGCATTCGTGAAGCGCGACGGCACGCGCAATGTGCCCCTGCACTTGCGCAATGCCGCGACCTCATTGATGGCCGGCATGGGCTACGGGCGTGACTACCGCTATGCGCACGACGAGCCCGATGCGTTCGCCGCGGGCGAGTCGTATTGGCCTGACGATGTGGTGCCGACACGCTTTTACGAGCCCGTGCCACGCGGCCTGGAGATCCGCATCGGCGAGAAGCTCGACGAACTTCGGCGCAAGAATATGTCGGCCAGGACCCAGGCCGCGAAAAAGCCCGGCTGAGGCGCGCGCCGGTGCCTGGCCAGCGCCGCAACACCTGGAAAGTCCCCGGCTTGACGGCCCAGGGGCGACCCTAGAATCCGCTGCGGTTCGACGTTGACGAGGGCATGATCCTTGCACGAAGGTGGAGCGTACGACCCGAGCGGAGACCGCCAATGGACACCTTCATCCAGCAGATCATCAACGGCCTGATCCTGGGCAGCATGTATGCGCTGGTGGCCCTGGGCTACACCATGGTCTACGGCATCATCAACCTGATCAACTTCGCGCATGGCGAAGTGTTGATGGTGGGCGCCCTGGTGAGCTGGACCGTGGTCACCTTTCTGGCCGGCAGCGGGCTGCCGGGTTGGCTGCTCATGTTGATCTCGCTGATCATGGCGATCATCGTGTGTGCCTCGCTCAGTTTCACGATCGAGAAAGTCGCCTACCGGCCGCTGCGCAGCGCGCCCAGGCTCGCCCCACTGATCACGGCAATGGGGATGAGCCTGCTGCTGCAAACGCTGGCGATGATCGTGTGGAAGCCGACGATCAAGTCGTATCCGATCCTGCTGCCGCAAGAGCCGTTTCACGTCTTCGGCGCCGTGATCAACACCGTACAGGTGCTGATCCTGCTGCTCACGGCGTCGACACTGGCGGCGCTGATGTACCTGGTGAACTACACCAAGCTCGGTCGGGCGATGCGCGCGACGGCCGAAAACCCGCGCGTCGCCGGCTTGATGGGCGTGCGCCCCGACATGGTGATCTCGGCCACTTTCGTCATCGGCGCCTCGCTCGCCGCCTTGGCCGGCGTGATGTGGGCGGCGAATTACGGCACGGCCTCGCACACGATGGGCTACCTGCCGGGGCTGAAGGCGTTCACGGCGGCCGTGTTCGGCGGCATCGGCAACCTGGCTGGCGCGATGCTCGGCGGCGTGCTGCTCGGTTTGATCGAGGCACTCGGCGCGGGCTACATCGGCGCGCTCACGGGGGGCGTGCTGGGCAGCCATTACCAGGACATCTTCGCCTTCATCGTCCTGATCCTGGTGCTCACCCTGCGGCCGGCAGGGCTGCTCGGCGAACGCGTCGCAGATCGCGCTTGATGCAGCGCGCAGCAGCGAGAGCCCCATGACGAGCCCCAAAGCAATCCTGCGCTTCGGCTTGATCGCGCTGGGCCTGCTGGTCCTGCCGCTGCTGGCGCAGCAGTTCGGCAGCGCCTGGGTGCGCATCATCGATGTCGCCCTGCTCTACGTCTTGCTCGCGCTCGGCCTGAATGTCGTCGTCGGCTATGCCGGGCTGCTCGATCTGGGCTATGTCGCGTTCTACGCGGTGGGCGCCTACATGTTCGGCCTGCTCGCCAGCCCGCACCTGGTGGAGCACTTTCCTGCCATCGCGGCGATGTTCCCCGATGGCCTGCACACGCCGGTGTGGGTGGCGATTCCCCTGGGCGCCGCAGTCGCCGGCCTGGCCGGCGTGCTGCTCGGCGCACCCACGCTGCGCCTGCGCGGCGACTACCTGGCGATCGTCACCCTGGGTTTCGGCGAGATCATCCGCGTGTTCCTGAACAATCTGGATCACCCGGTGAACATCACGAACGGTCCCAAGGGCATAGGGCCGGTCGACTCGATGCGACTCTTCGGCTTCGACCTCGGCAGGACGCACCAGTTGTTCGGCTTCGAGATCCCCAACGTCATCAACTACTACTACCTGTTCCTGGCGCTCGTGCTGATCAGCGTCGTGATCTGCTACCGCCTCGAAACCAGCCGCATCGGTCGCGCCTGGATGGCGATTCGCGAAGACGAAGTCGCGGCCAAGGCGATGGGCATCAATACGCGCGACATGAAGCTGCTCGCCTTCGGCATGGGGGCGACCTTCGGCGGCGTCGCCGGCGTGATGTTCTCGACCTACCAGTCCTTCATCACGCCCGAGGCGTTTGCCCTGAGCGAGTCGATCATGATCGTCGCCATGGTCGTGCTCGGGGGCATCGGCCACCTGCCCGGCGTCATCGTCGGCGCGCTCCTGCTCGCGGCTTTGCCCGAAGTGCTGCGCTATGTGGCCGGGCCGCTGCAAGCCTGGAGCGATGGGCGCCTCGATGCCTCGATCCTGCGCCAATTGCTGATTGCGCTGGCGATGATCGGCATCATGCTGTCGCGGCCGCGCGGCCTGTGGCCTTCGCCCGAGCACGGCAAGGCGGCGCCCGCGCCCACCCTCGCGCCCTCGCGCCCGCCCGCACGAGCACCATGAGCGACAACATCCTCGCCGTGGGCAACGTGTCCAAGCGCTTCGGCGGGCTGCAGGCTTTGTCCGACGTGGCCATCACGATTGCCAAAGGCGAAATCTATGGCCTGATCGGCCCGAACGGCGCGGGCAAGACGACGTTCTTCAACGTGCTGACGGGTTTGTATGCGCCCGATTCGGGGACCTTCGAACTCGGCGGCGTGCCCTACAAGCCCAGCGCCGTGCATGAGGTGGCCAAGGCCGGTATCGCCCGAACCTTCCAGAACATCCGTCTCTTCGCCGAAATGACGGCGCTGGAAAACGTGATGGTGGGTCGGCACATCCGCACTCACTCGGGCTTGATCGGTGCGGTGTTTCGCACCGCGAGCTTCAGAAAGGAAGAAGCGCAGATCGCGCAACGCGCGATGGAGCTCCTCGACTATGTGGGCATCGCCAAGTTTTCCGAATACAAGTCGCGCACCTTGAGCTATGGCGACCAGCGGCGCCTGGAGATCGCGCGCGCCTTGGCGACGGACCCGATTCTGATCGCGCTCGACGAGCCGGCGGCAGGGATGAACGCGACGGAAAAAGTCGTGCTGCGCGAACTCATCGACCGCATCCGCAAGGACGGCCGCACGATCCTGCTCATCGAACACGACGTGAAACTCGTGATGGGCCTGTGCGACCGCGTCACGGTCCTGGACTACGGCAAGCAAATCGCCGAAGGCACGCCCTACGAAGTGCAGCGCGATCCGAAAGTGATCGAGGCTTATCTCGGCGCCGCACACCAGGCGCACTGACGAAGTCCGCGCATGGCCAATCCCCTGCTCGAAGTCAGAGGTCTCAAAGTCGCCTACGGCGGTATCCAGGCAGTCAAAGGTATTTCCTTCGAAGTCAACGAGGGCGAACTCGTCAGCCTGATCGGCGCCAACGGCGCGGGCAAGACGACCACCTTGAAGGCCATCACCGGCACCCAGCCGGCGGCCGACGGCGAGATCCGCTTCATGGGCCGCAACGTGAAGGGCCAGGGCTCGTGGGACCTGGTCAGGCAGGGCCTGGTGATGGTTCCGGAAGGGCGCGGCGTGTTCGCTCGCATGACGATCGCGGAAAACCTGTTGATGGGCGCCTTCGTGCGCGATGATGCCGAGATCGACGCCGACGTCGACAAAGTGTTCAGCATCTTCCCGCGCCTGAAGGAGCGCCGTGCCCAACTCGCCGGCACGCTCAGCGGCGGCGAACAGCAAATGCTGGCGATGGGGCGCGCCTTGATGGCGCGGCCCAAGGTATTGCTGCTCGACGAGCCTTCGATGGGCCTGAGCCCGATGTTGGTCGACCGGATTTTCGAGGTCGTGAGCGAATTCCATCGGCAAGGCACGACGATCCTGCTCGTCGAGCAAAACGCCAGCCGGGCGCTGCAACTCGCCACGCGCGGCTATGTCATGGATTCGGGCGAGATCACGATGAGCGGTGCGGCCAGGGAGCTGCTCAACGACCCCAAGGTGCGGGCAGCGTACCTGGGGGAGTGAGGTGCTCGCCTGGGGGAGGCGGGCGTTTGCATCGGGCTCGTCGGCGGGGAGAACTGCGTGTGCCGGTGGTACAGTCCTGCCCCGTGCCTGCGCCGATCCTGTCCGCGTTTTCGGCGGCATGTGCCGCGCTTGCAAATCAGGCGTTGCGCGGCCCTGCGCCGCCGAGCGGCCAGTCACGCACAGTCGCGGTGCTCATGACCGCGCTCGCTTGCCTGGCCGGCGGTGATGCCTGGGCCCAGGCAAGCCCCGGTGACAACGGGCAGAAGCTATTACCCCTGTGGGAGCTCGGCGTCGGCGTCGCCGCCCTGCGCTTGCCCGACTATCGCGGCGCCGATCAAGCCACCAACTACCTCTTGCCCTTGCCCTACGTCGTCTATCGTGGTGACTGGCTTCGCGCCGACCGTGAAGGCGCGCGCGCGGTCCTGCTCGACGCGCAACGCCTCGAGGTCGACGTGAGCGCAGCATTGGCCGCGCCGGCGCACAACAACGCAGCGCGCCAAGGCATGCCCGATCTGGCCGCGCGTGTCGAAATCGGGCCGAGCGCCAATTTCGAATTTTGGCGCTCGTCGGATCACCGCACGAAATTGGAAATACGCGCTCCGCTGCGCGCCGCGTATGCGTTGGAGCGCAGTCCGCAAAGCGTCGGCTGGACATTCAATCCGCACCTGAACCTCGACCTGCGCGGGCTCGCCAGCGGCTGGGACACTGCGCTGCAGGCCGGTGCCGTCTTCGGCGATCGGCGCTTTCACGCGCATCTGTACGGTGTCGACGCCAGCGCGGCGACGGCGCAGCGCCCCGCCTATGAAGCCCGCGCCGGTTACGCCGGGTGGCTGGCCTTGGCGGGTGCGTCGCGACGCTTCGACAACACCTGGGTCGGCGCCTTCGTGCGCTACGACAGCCTGCGCGGCGCGGTCATCGCGGCAAGCCCGCTTGTGAAAACCGAGCAAAACCTGACCTTCGGAATCGGTGTGTCGTGGATCTTCAGCGTTTCGGACCAGCTCGTTTCCGTCGAGAAATGACCCCCACCGTGGCCGTGTTGCGCTACATCGCCCGGAGCGCGCTGCTCTACGCCTTGCTGCTCTGCCTGGGGGGGGTGTCGTTGGCCTGGAATCTGCTGGCTGTCGTGCTGCGCCCGCTCCTGCCCGCCGCGCTCGGCCAGGCGCTCGGCCGAGCCGTCATTGCGCGGATCTATCGTGTCTTCTGGCGCGTCGCGCAAGGCGTGGGCATGTTGCGCATCGACGCCCAGGCGCTGGACGTGCTGCGTCACGAGCGCGGCGGCCTCATCGTTGCCGCCAACCACCCGAGCATGCTCGATGCCTTGCTCATCGTGGCCTGGCTGCCGCGCGGCGTGTGCATCATGAAGGCCGCCCTGAGGCGCAATATATTCCTCGGCGCGGGCGCCCGCTTGGCACGCTACATTCACAACGATTCGGCGCACAGCATGATCCGCGACGCCGTCCGCAGTCTGCGCGACGGTGCGCATCTGATCGTGTTCCCGGAAGGCACGCGCACGCACCATCGACCTGTGAATGCTTTTCTGCCCGGAGTCACCCTGATCGCGCAACGCGCCCAGGTGTCGATCCAGACCGTCATCATCGAAACCGATTCACCCTACCTCGGCAAAGACTGGCCGATCTGGCGCACGCCGCCCGCGCCGGTCGTCTTCAAGCTGCGCCTGGGCGAGCGCTTCGCGCCGCAAGCCGACCACGCTGCCCTGCTGCGCGAACTCGAAGCTTATTTCGTCAGGGAACTGCGCGCGTGACCGCAAGCACCCGGCAGTTGGTGATCATTCCCAGCTACAACACCGGCGCGGTGTTGTACAAGACCGTGCTGGCTGCACTGGCGCAGTGGCGCCCCGTCTGGGTCGTCGTCGACGGCAGCAGCGACGGCACGCCGGCGCGCCTGCACGAACTCGCAGCGGCCCACACCGGGCTGCGGATTTTCGAATTGCCGCGCAACCAGGGCAAGGGCGCCGCAGTCCTGCACGGCCTGCTCGCCGCGCAGGGTGAAGGGTTCACCCACGCCTTGACGATGGACGCCGACGGCCAGCACCCGGCCGAGCTGATCGCATCGTTCATGCAAGCATCGGCCGCCCAGCCTGAAGCGATGATTCTCGGCCGCCCGGTGTTCGACGCTTCGGCGCCGCTGCTGCGCGTGCGCGGCCGGCGCATCTCGAACGGCTGGACGACTCTGGAAACCCTGGGCGCAGGAATCGCCGACTCCTTGTACGGGTTTCGTGTCTACCCGATTGCCGCGTTGGTGGCGGTGATGCAAGGCCAGCGCTGGATGCGGCGCTTCGACTTCGATACTGAAGCCGTGGTGCGCCTGGCCTGGCGCGGCGTCACCCCCGTCAACATCGACGCGCCGGTAAAGTATTTGCGCGCCGAGGAGGGCGGTGTTTCGCACTTCCGCTACGGCCGCGACAACCTGTTGCTGATCTGGATGCACGCCAGGCTGATGCTCGAGTTCCTGCTGCGCCTGCCGGGCCTGTTATTGCAGCGGCTCACGCGAAGGCCTCCTTTCGGCGCGCCGTGAGCGCCTGCACCGTTGACCTGCGGTGTGTCATTCGTTTCCAGTCAACCCTCGCTTGGGAGAATTCACCGATGCAAGACTTCAATCGCCGACGCCGCGCCGTGCTGGGTGCGGCCATCACCAGCCCGCTCCTGGCGGCGCTTCACGGTTGCGCCCAGCCCCTGCCGGTGTCGCTGACGGCACGCGCGACGCCGGCCGGGCAATCGCTATTGAATACCAGCGCCGTGGCGCATGGTCTGACGGCGTACAAAGAGCTGAGCGATCTCAGCGTCAGCTACGACGGCGTCTGGCGCGCCTTGATCGACAAGCTCCAGCCGGTGCTCGTCGACCCGAGTTTTCGCGGCAAGTCGGAAGAGCGCATGCTGTTGCGCGACAACGTGATCGCGCAGGCGTATAGCGGCCCGGGAGGGCGCAAGTTCGTGCTGCGCCGGCCCAGCACGAATGTGCTGGGCGAGGTTCGCGTCTGGTTCAATGGCGAAGAAGCACGCGATTCGGAGCGCCGCGCCGCAGCCGCCCTGGTGGCTGACGCCTATCGCCTGTTTCTGCTCGGACCGATGCTGCTGGCCGAGCGCAACCTGGTGATGGAGTTGGGCGGGGTTGAAACGGTCAATTCACATTCCTGCGACGTCCTGCGCATCCAGTTGGCGCCGGGCCTGGGCCACAGCAACTTCGACCAACTGGCGCTGTTCATCGACCGCAAGGAGCGCTTGATGCGCCGCGTGCGCTTTTCGCTCGACGGCCTGGAATCGACGAAAGGATCGGCGCACGAGGTCGACACCTTCGACCACCTCGAGCTGCACGGTATGCGACTGCCAACGCGCTTTCAGGAGATGCGCGTGCACCCGACCCTCCTGCCCGTGCGCGACTGGCGCCTCACCGGAGTCGACGTGAACCGCGGATTCACGGCGCAGGATCTGGAGGGTCCTGAGCTCGCCGGCGCGGCGCGGCAGGCCGCGGCAGCCTTGCCGCGCCGTGCGGCGGCTTAGGGTTGCAGGGTTCAGGCGAGTCGCAAGCCCTCCAGAGACGCGATCGCGTTCTTGCCGCCGATGTCCGGCTTGATGCTCAACTCGAGCACCGTGACTGCCGGGAGATCGACACGATGATCCTCGATCTCGGCGCTTGCGCCCTGGGGACTGAAGTTCCACTGCTGCCGCACGATGTCGCGGAAGGTCTTTCCGCCATCCCCCGACCAGCGCAATCGATATTCTTGCGTTCTCTCGGTGCGACTCTCCACGAAATGCAGCCAGATGCGCCGGATCGGTTGCGGATCGGCGAACAGGAGCCGGATGGTTTGCTCACCGGCTTCAGTGGCGCGCCAACCCGATGTGTGACCGGGCAACAGGGCATATTCAATGGGATGAGCCGAGTCCTCCGAGCTGACTTCCAACTCCGCAAGCAATTCCAGGTTCAACCACTTGTCGTCAAGGGGCGCGGCAGCTGCCTGGGCCGGCGCCATGATCCGTTTGCGCATGGGTATGTCTCCTCGATTGGAATGTGAATGAAACTCCCACATTCACGCCACGGCACCGACGCGCCGAGGTCAAGGTCAATCCACGATCCGAAAAACCTCCCACCGCGGTGTGCCGGAGACGATGTACGGCTCGATCTTCTTGCTCCATTCCTTGTGGCCAGGTATCGAGCCCAGCTTGCTCCACGACGCGTTGAGTTCATTCAGATCCGCCACCAGCACATCCATTTCGACGGTAGATTCGAGGGCGCCGATCGAGCCGGTTGCAATCCTCAGCTTGTCTCGGGTCCAACCGATTTGGCTCGCAATCTCGGCAGACCAGGCTTTCAGAGAATCGATGACGGTCTGCTTATGGCCAAAGCGAGCGTCAATGTGCCAACGTGCGAGCATCATGCTGCGTCTCCTTGCAGTCCAAAGTGCTTCATGATACTGCCGCCTCACCGGGCAGTGACCGCCCCCCTCGAACTGCGCTGAGCATCCTCTTGTGCTAGGCCTTGGCTTTGAGCGTGCTGCAGCAGGCGGGCTCGCCTGGAGCAAGGGTCAGCCGTCTTGGCGGGGAAGGGTAAAGACATGCATCTCGGTCCAAAGCCCAGACGAATTCTCGAGTAACGAGACGGACGAACAGAAGCTAGAGATCGGACCCTTCGATCGCATCACAGCTTCCAGCTCGGCGGCGGCCAGGTCGGCCTCGCTGGCACTGCCATGTGCGACCGTGAGATGAGGAACGATGGATTCATGCTCGCCGCGAAAGGGTGGGAACGCGGGGAAGCTTTGAACCAGGGCCTGCGTGAGCGCAATGAAGGACCCTGCTGGTTCAGGAGCAAGGTAGGCCGTGGCAGGAAAGCGACGCACCTGGCTCAGTGTGAAGGCAAACGACGGAACTCGGTTCAATGCGGCCTGAATCTGAGCGAGAACGTCTCGAGAGATCTGATCCGGTGCCATGAACGGGACAAGAACCGTGACGTGCGCCGGCACGCGACGTGAACCTCGGCTTCTGGTACCCGAACGATGAATGCAGTTTCGAACACGGAATAGACGGCGGCCGGCGGTCGAGTTCAACGCCGGCCGAAGGCCACCCGCGCGACAACGGGGTTAAGGCGAGGCTGAACAAGTCCCCGCGAGGGCGCGCGCCTCGATTTGGGATGGGCTGCGAGGCGCAAACCGCAGCCATAGCCCAAGCTATGGCGAGGTTTTGCAACGCCGCAGACCGCCCAAAGCGAGGATGCGCGACCCGCGAGGGACTTGTTCAGCGTTGCCTTAATCATCTCGTTGATCATGCAACAGCAGCGCAGACAGTTGGCGCATATTGTGGAAGACAGCGTGTGCGCCTGCGTCCAGAAGCCGATCGGCAGGAATCATCGCAGCAAAGCCGTAGGCATGCATTCCAGCCGCACGCGCCGCTGAAATGCCCGTCGGAGTGTCTTCAACCACGACACAGCGCGATGCCTGGGCTTCGTGCCTCTGCGCTGCGAATAAAAAGAGATCCGGCGCCGGCTTCGGGTAATCAACATCTTCGGCACAGTACATTCGGCCGGCGAACGTCGTCAGCAGGCCGGTGAGGCCAAGAGTGAAGTTCATCTTCGCGCGGTTTCCATTCGAAGCGACGCAAAACGGCACTTTGAGTGACCGCAAGAGGTCTTCGATTCCCTCAATCGGTTTCAGGTGGGCAGTGAATGCAGCCTTGGTGCGTTGGGCGAACTGCGCCAAGAACCATTCAGGCGGGCTGCGACCACAGAGTTGCGCAATGATCTCGACACTCTGACCAAGAGACCGACCGACGAAACGATCGACTGTTTCATCGAGACTAAGGCACACGCCGAGTTCACCGACCATCTCCGCAAGCACCCCATTGCTCAGAGCTTCACTGTCGACCAGAACACCATCGCAGTCAAAGATCACCAACTGCAGTGACGGCACAAGCTCTCCCTGGGCGCACGACGCGCCTGAATTCAGCGGCCACTGGAGGGTATCCGCTGGAAGGAATGGTAAAGCCTTCTCCTCGTGGCACTGGTTGCGGGTGTGTGCCACCGAGCGGTGGTCCACTGACCATTGTCGTCCGCGGACGGCTGCACCATGGGCCAGTTCAACCCCGGGTGACGTGGGCGCTGACGCAGAGCCAGCGGTCCCCGCGGCGCGACCAGGTGTCGGTGTAGCGGCCCGCGCCGCGCCGGCCATCGGCTTGTTCATACACGGTGCGCGCATGAATGATCGCGGTGTCGCCGAGAAGACGAATGCGTACGTCTTCGATGCCGAAGTTCGCGAGCGTGAACGGCCGCGCGATCTGTGCGAGGAATCCGGCGCGATCGACGATCGAGCCGTCGGGGTTGCTGTTCAGGAAGTCATCGGCGAGCTTGTCTTCGAACCAGCGCACGTCCGCCGTCCGCACTGAGCGGATGTACTGGTCATTGAGGTCCGTCAGGGCTTGCAGGTCGTCCTGCCTCGGCGGAAATCGGTGGTCGCGCTGCACCGTGCAGACCTGGATCCGGTACTCGCTGTAGAAGTCCGTGCGCCCCTTTCTCTGCGCTTCGAGGTGCTCCGGACGCCGCGCCCATGCGCGTTGTGTCTGCTCGGAGGCGAATTCGACGATCGTGACGCGCTCGCCGTCTTCAGCGACATAGCCCTTGTGCGCGACGTGCCCGGGCATCGCCTGCGCGATGTCGCTCATGCGCTCGGACCAGCGCAGGTACTCGTCCCCGGACCCGGGCCGCAGCCGCGAACGGAACACGGTGATCATCATGGCGGGCTCCTTGCGAGGTATGCCGCGTGGCGGACTGGACAACATTGTGCATCGCAGCTAACGTACATGTTTCATTAAAGAGTGAAATATGCTTGACGCACCCGGCATCCCGCGCATCGCAGCTCTGCTCGCCGATGGCGCGCGCGCGAAAATCGTCTGGACGCTGATCGACGGCACGACGCGCCCGGCCGGCGAGCTTGCTTTCGCCGCGAATATTTCGGCTTCTTCGGCGAGCGCGCATCTCGCCAAGCTGGTCGCGGGCGGCCTGCTCGCCACCGAAGTACAGGGGCGGCACCGCTACTTCCGGATCGCGAGCGCCGATGTGGCCGACTTCGTCGAGAGCCTGGCCTCGCTCAGCGTCGCGGCACGGCCGCGCGCGCCCCGTGCGCCGCTGCTCGCGCCGGATACGCCGGTACAGTTCCTGATTGCGCGGACTTGCTACGGTCATTTCGCCGGCGAGATTGCGGTCAAGGTCCTCGAGGGCATGCTGAAAGCCCGATGGCTGACCGCCCAGGGGCGGGAGTTCACCCTTACCCCGCTCGGCGAGAAGAAGCTGGCCGCGCTCGGCGTCGATCTCGCCTCAGCGCGCCGGCCGCGGCGCATGTTCGCGCGCGCCTGCGTGGACCTCACCCAGCGCCGTGCGCATCTGGGCGGCGCGCTGGGAGATGCGCTGCTCGAGCTCTATGTCGCGCGGGGCTGGATCCAGCGGCAACGGCGCTCCCGCGTGGTGACCATCACGCCCAAAGGACACGAGAATTTCAGACGCCTTTTCGAGAGCTGAGCCGCAAGGCACCGCGCGTGCCGAACCGATGGCGCTGCGCCCGAGAGACTGGTCATGGAGCATTGCTTGCGCGAAGCTCCTTGCGAACGACAAGCTTGAGCCCAGACCATACCTCGGTGACTGCGCAGACCTTGACGTCGACCAGACCGAGGGGCAGGGCCAGCTCGCGCACGGTGTCTTCGGTGATCGAGGTGGGCAGCTTGGATGCCTTCTTTGGCCAGGACACCCACAAAGTTGCCTGTGGATTGAGCTTCCTCCGCAAGGTGCTCAGCTGCTTGGAGAGTTCTTCCCTGCGAGTGACAAAGACATGAGCGAGGTCGGTGTCCGGCCCCGCCCTGTGCTGGAACACGACTCGTTCCGGCATTGGCTCGAGAAGCTCGGTGAAGCCATCGGGCGCTCCGAAAATGAACACCCGGTTCGACGGCTTGATGCCGAGCTTCTTCGAAAGTGGAGTACCGGAGTATCCGACCGCGGACGGCATGGGCCTGTGCTCTGGATCAGAGGGCTCGCTTGATCTTGATGGCGCTTCGAGCTTTGTTGAATTTCACGAGAAGCTCTTCCGCTTCGGCGATTTGAACAACGGGTCCTATCGGTGGCAGTGCCATTTTCACACCTTGCAGGTCGAACGAGAAATTGGCGTGTGGCCCCTTCGAGACGGACATCGCCTGAATAAGCGCTTCGGTCATGGTCCTGGTCCACTGGGTGTCATCGACAAGCCGCCTCCATTTGGAAGCCATGGCCTGTGGAAACTGGGAAATCAGTGAATGGAGAGCTTCTATCTTTTCGTGAAACGGCCGGTCGCGAATATCGGAGATGTCCCAAGGGAAGGTCTTGGCCGGCTTGTAGCCGGCCGAACAGCAGTGGTCAAAACTTGCGACCAATTCGTGCTCGAGCCGAGTGACGCAACGCTCTAGCTCCGCGCACGCGATGGTGATGAACTCTTCATACGGCACGTCTTGCTTGTCCATGAGGGCCGATATTCGCGATGACGCAGGCTCGTCAGGCGCAAGATAGGCTCCGGTGCCCATATCCAGGAGCGACCATTTGTTCGACGTGGCAAGGGCAAACAGGAGAAGCTTGGCGTCCTCGGCTGCGCGAACCGAAATCGTTATCGCCGTGACCGGATCATCATTGCCTAGATCGAATTCAAGGTGGCTCTCTCGGGCATCGACAGTCCCATGCGTTGGTTTGGACCAAACGATCCCGGGCAGTGACTTCGAGATTGCGACCCTCACATTCGCACAACTCCCCAGGGGCACAGACGCCTTTGATTCGCCAATTTCCTCGGCAGGAGGCGGATCGCCCCGGAACCTGAGCGCTATCACGTCCCGCCTCATAGGCCTGCGCGGTTTCCACTGACGCCTGGCGGCCGCATCACCGCCTGGTTATGCGTCGCCTGTGCTTTGACCGACGACGAATCCGTTCTCGCCTGCCCAACGAGCCGGTGCAGCCTTGACTGCGGCGTTTTCATATTTGTGCCAGCGCTCGAGTAAATGCCCGCGGTCGAGGAGCGCCTTGAGTATTGAAAACGCGCCCCGAGGGAGATGGCGACTCCTGGAGTGCGGACTCGAGCCCGTCGTAGGTGATGGGCACGGCAGCGAGCATCTGCGTGTGACTCCTGACGCTGCGCCTCGATGCGGCGGCTCGTCCGCATTCCGTGAACAAAAACCATTGTCATGGTATCGACCAGGCGGCGCTGCGCTCATGCGCGACCTTGATTGCGAACTGCGACCTGATGTCTTGAAGCGGCACGTGCAGGAACTGCTGATAGTCGGTCTGGAGTTGACCCGTTTTCGCGGACACCTCATCCTTATGGAAGAAGGAGTCCGAAATGCCAACACCGAAACCCCCGTATCCGGCGGAATTCCGCCGACAGTGACGCTTGCCGAGCGTGGGCCCCTGCG